>JBDNHG010000540.1:0-15064 GCA_041688925.1 Acidimicrobiales bacterium
CACCCGCCCGCACCCCCAGATGCGTGCCACTCTCGACGCCGCAGACCTCGAACAACCGATCATCAACCACCACATCGACCATGCCCACAATTTTCACACACCCAGCAACCCAATCAACGGATACTGACCCACGGTCCTAGTGGGCGTCGCGCTTCCAGCGGACGAGCGCGGTTGAGTGCGTCGATTGCGCCGACAGTTCGTCGACGCGTCGTCGCAGTCGCTCGACTTGTGCTTCGAGTTCGAGCACCCGGGCGACGCCGGCAAGATTCAGGCCCTCGTTGGTCAGCTCTTGCACGCGACGGATCTGATCGAGGTCAGAGTCGCTGTATCGCCGACTCATGCCCCCCGTTCGCGCCGGGGCCAGAAGGCCTTTGCGTTCGTAGACCCGCAAGGTTTGAGGATGCACCCCGGTGAGTTCGGCTGCGACGGAGATGATGTAGACGGCGCGGGTGCGTTCCTGGCGACCGCTCATCGCTACAGGTCCTCGAGATGTTTTCGAGGTGATTCGGCGTCAAGTTTGGCAAACGCCTGCAGCGCTTCGGTCTGTTTCTTGGACAGGTTCATGGGCACTGCGATGGTGACAACCACCAGCAAATCACCCGTCTCGCCGTCTTCGACAGGTACGCCGGCACCGCGAACCCGCAAGGTGCGGCCGTGTTGGGTCCCAGCCGGGATACGCGCGGTTACGTACTCGCCGGTGTAGGTCGGCACCCGAACCTCGGCGCCTAGCGCTGCTTCGGCAATGGTCACGGGCAGATCGAGCGTGAGCTTGGATCCTTTGCGTCCAAAGACCGGGTCGGTGCCCACGCTGGCGATCACATACAGATCACCTGGTGGGTCACCAGCACCACCCTTGCCGCGCAGCCGAATTCGCTGCCCCGCTTCGACTCCGGCCGGGAGGCGCACCTTGATCGTGCGTTTGCCCGCTTCGTCGCCGAGGCTGATCGAGGTCGTTGTGCCTCGCATGGCCTCGTCGAACGAGATGCTCAAGCGGGCTTCTTGATCACGTCCGGGTCGTTTTATGCGGGCGTAGCGCCCGCCCGGCTGGTCGCCGAACAGGCCGCTGCCCGCACCGCCGCCGCCACCGAACACCGAGCCGAGAATGTCGCCGAGATCAACGCCTTCGAAACCGAAGCCGCCATTGCCGGTACGCGCGTTGCCGCCAAGGCCACCACCCATTGGGCCCATGCTGCGGGCTTGGTCATAGCTGGCACGTTTTTCTTCGTCGCCAACGACGTCGTACGCGCTCGAAATCTTTTTGAATTGCTCCTCGGCCGCTGCATCGCCAGGGTTCGTGTCGGGATGGTATTGCCGGGCGAGCTTGCGGTACGCCTTGGTGACATCAGCGTGGGGAGCGTCCTTGGGAATGCCGAGGACGGCGTAGTAGTCGGTGTCGAACCACTCGCGCTTGATGTCATTTGCCATCGCTCAGCCTTGCACCTTGACCATCGCGGCCCGTAGCACGCGATCGTTCCAGCGATAGCCGGTTCGCAGCGTCTCGATGACGACCTGTTCGCCTTCGCCTTCTTCGTACATGACTGCTTCGTGTAGTTCCGGGTCGAACGGCTCGTTGACGGCCTCGAGTCGTGTGAGACCTTGACTCGACAGCGCCTCGAACAACGCGTCGTGGATCGGACGAATCTCTTCGATGCCCTGACTCAACGCAATTTCGCAGCTATCGAGCACCGGCAACAATTTCTCGACCAGACCAGCTGCGGCCTGCTGCTTTTGTTGCACTGCCCGTTCGTCAATGCGACGGCGCGCGTTGGCGAACTCGGCCTTGGCTCGTTGCAGCTGGTCGAGATAGTCGTCGCGCTCGGCAATGAGCGCGACAACGGCCTCTTCGGAAATCTCGGAGATCGCGTCGGTCGCCACTGGCTCGTCGCCAGCGCCATCGGCGGTTGCCTCGTCGATCAGCGCGGCGAGGGCCTCGTCGGTGACGGCGTCAGCATCCGTGGCTGCATCATCGCTGTCGCCCACAGTCTCGGCACCCGGCTCGTCGGGTGTCTCGTTCTCGTCGGTGACGGCGTCAGCATCCGTGGCTGCATCATCGCTGTCGCCCACAGTCTCGGCACCCGGCTCGTCGGGTGTCTCGTTCTCGTCGGCCATCAGTCTTCGTCTTCGACAATCTCGGCGTCGACAATGTCGTCGTCGCCACTGTCATCAGCAGCGGCGGCATCGGCATCGGCGCCGCCGCTGTTGTTCTCGGCGCTTGCCTGCTCGTAGAGCCGCTGGCTGAACTGCTGGCTCGAGTTCATGAGCGCTTCGGTCGACGCCTTGATTGCATCGAGATCGTCGCCTTCGAGTTGTGTCTTGAGCGCCGACATCTTCTCGTCGACCTCGGCACGTTCTTCTTCGGTGATCTTTTCGCCATGCTCACGCAGCAGCTTTTCGGTCTGGTACACGAGCGTGTCGGCGGTGTTGCGCACCTCGGCTTCGTCGCGTCGGTGCTTGTCTTCGTCGGCGTGCGACTCGGCGTCCTTGATCATCTGGTCGATGGCGTCTTTGTCGAGCGACGACTGACCCGTGATCGTGATGGACTGCTCTTTGCTCGTGGCACGGTCCTTGGCAGCCACGTGCACGATGCCGTTGGCGTCGATGTCGAAGGTGACTTCGATCTGGGGCACACCACGAGGCGCTGGGGGAAGATCGACGAGCTGGAACTTGCCGAGCGTCTTGTTGAACTGGGCCATTTCGCATTCGCCCTGAAGCACATGGATCTCGACCGATGGCTGGCTGTCGTCAGCTGTGGTGAAAACTTCGGTGCGCTTGGTGGGAATTGTGGTGTTGCGCTCGATGAGGGTGGTCATGACGCCGCCCTTGGTCTCGATGCCAAGCGACAGTGGCGTGACGTCGAGCAGCAGCACGTCGGTGACTTCGCCCTTGAGCACACCGGCTTGCACCGCGGCGCCGATGGCGACAACCTCGTCGGGGTTCACGCCCTTGTGCGGATCACTGCCGGTCAACTCTCGGACCAGGTCGCTAACCGCAGGCATGCGAGTCGAGCCGCCAACGAGGATGACATGTTCGATGTCGCCCATAACGAGGCCGGCATCCTTGATGGCGCTTTCGAACGGGCCACGGCAGCGATCGAGCAGGTCGCTGGTCATTTCTTGGAACTTCGAGCGGCTGATGGTGTAGTCCATGTGCAACGGACCCGAGTCGGTTGCGGTGATGAACGGCAGGTTGATCTGGGTCTCTTGTGTGACCGACAGTTCGATCTTGGCGTTCTCAGCAGCTTCCTTGAGACGCTGCATCGCCATGCTGTCTTTTGACAAGTCGACGCCATGATCGTTCTTGAACGATGTCGCCATCCATTCGATGACAGCATCGTCCCAGTCGTCGCCACCGAGCTTGGTGTCGCCGCTGGTCGACTTGACTTCGAAGACGCCGTCGCCAATTTCGAGGACCGAAACGTCGAACGTGCCGCCACCGAGGTCGAACACCAGAACCGTTTGATCGGTGTCTTTGTCAAGGCCATAGGCCAGCGCGGCAGCTGTTGGCTCGTTGATGATGCGCAAGACTTCGAGGCCGGCGATCTGACCGGCTTCTTTGGTCGCGGTGCGCTGGGCGTCGTCGAAGTAGGCAGGAACCGTGATTACTGCTTGTGTGACGGGCTCACCGAGATAGGCCTCGGCATCGCGCTTGAGCTTTTGCAGCGTGCGGGCCGAGACTTCTTGGGGCGTGTAGTCCTTGCCATCGATGTCGATGGTCCATTCAGTGCCCATGTGGCGCTTTACCGACCGCAGCGTGCGCTCGGGGTTGGTAATTGCTTGACGCTTTGCGACTTCGCCCATCAAGACTTCGCCGCTCTTGGCGAACGCAACCACCGACGGTGTAGTGCGTGCGCCCTCGGCGTTGGCGATCACGACAGGGTCACCACCTTCGAGGACGGCAACTACTGAGTTGGTGGTTCCGAGGTCAATACCGACCGCTTTAGCCATGATGTCTGTTCTCCTGCGAACTCAGCGCAATCATTCGCTGAGCAATTGGTTGTTCGATGTGGGCGTTGATCTACGCCAATATGACGTGAGGGTACGTGACGAAACGATGCAACCAACAACCCCTATGGCGCATTCCCAGAAAACTTGACAATTTGAATTTAGGGGTCGCTGATGGGTGGCATAAGACATCACCACCGAGGCTCTCGACCACCCAATCCCCAACCCGCCAACAACGGGTGGCACACGAGATCACCACCGAAGCGCTCAGCCACCCAATCCCCAACCCGCCACTACTGAGGGTGATCCACGGCGACGACTTCCTCTCAGGTGCTGAGGTCCGAGCGTGCAGCCACTACAGTCGTGCGCACCATGGCAACTGTTACTGAAGACGTGGTTGAAACCAGCGCGGGCGACAAGCGCGGCATTCGACCAAACCATCTGATCATTGGCTTCTGGACACTCATTGCGCTGGTGACTGCCGGATCCGGCATCGCTGCCTCAGTGTTCCAATTCCATCACGAGGAAGGCGCCGTGACCCGCGAGGTCTTCGGCAACATCCCCACGCCGATCAAGGTGATGTTCTACAGCCTGGTTCCCGCGCTGCTGATCTTCGCAGGCTTCCAGCTCTCGTTCCGGGTCAAGAACTGGCAGCGCGGCGCCCCTGAGAACCGCAAGACGACCAAGAAGAACGTCAAGCAGCGTCTGGCCGACATGCGCGCCGGCCTGTATATGCAGACCCTCATGCGTGATCCGGTCGCCGGAATCATGCACTCGATGATCTACTTCGGCTTCCTTGTCCTCATGGCCGTGACGACCACGCTCGAGATCGATCATCAGCTTCCCGAGTCGCTCAAGTTCCTCGACGGTGGCGTCTACAAGGGCTACGCCATGGTTGGCGATGCCGCTGGTCTGATGTTCTTTGCCGGTCTCATCTGGGCACTCGGTCGCCGCCTCGGCCCCCGCTCGATGCGGCCCTATCGCATCCGCATCAAGAGCAGGCCAGAACACTTCGTCATCCTGGGCACGCTGCTGACGATCTCGATCAGCGGGTTCGGCGCCGAAGCATTTCGCATTGCACTCGATGACTCGCCAAGCTTCGAGAAATGGTCATTCATTGGTTACCCCCTCGCCCAACTCCTCGACGGTGTCGGAAACCTGTCGGGCTGGCATCAGGCGTGGTGGATCCTCCACGTGCTTTCATTCGCCCTGTTCTTGATCATCTTGCCGACCACGATGTTGCGCCACATGGTCACCTCACCGGCCAACATGTACCTCACCGAGCGTGACCGTCCAAAGGGCGCCATGAAGCCCATGGGCAACCTGATGGAAACCGAGATGGAGAGCTTCGGCGCTGCCGTCATCGAAGACTTCACCTGGAAACAGCTGATGGACACCGACTCGTGCACCATGTGCGGTCGCTGCACCGACGTGTGCCCCGCCCATGCCACCGGCAAATCACTCGACCCGCGCGAAATCGTGCTCAAGACCGGTGAAGTCATGGCCCGCTCGGGCACCCCTGAGGTCTCTCCCCCGATCGGTGTCGACAAGGACATCGCTATCGCCGGCCAGCCCGGCAACATCCTGGTTGCACCGAACAATGTCTTCGACCGCATCACCAGCGAAGAGATCTGGGCCTGCACCACCTGCAAGGCCTGCGACGAGAACTGCCCGGTCAACATCGAGATTCTCGACAAGATCCTCGACATGCGCCGCTACCTGTCCTTGATGGAAAGCGACTTCCCCACCGAACTCGGCAATGCGTACCGGGCCATGGAAAACCAGGGCAACCCGTGGGGCATGGCCCAAGGCGAACGCGCCGACTGGGCCGCTGACTTCGAGGGACTCGAAGTGCTCGACGGCGGCGACCCAATGACCGCTGAATATCTCTACTGGGTTGGCTGTGCCGGCAGCTTCGATGACAAGAACAAGAAGGTCTCGCAGGCCTTCAGCAAGCTCATGCAGCGCGCCGGCGTCAGCTTCGCCATTCTCGGCCCATCAGAAATGTGTACCGGCGACCCCGCTCGCCGCTCGGGCAACGAATACATCTTCCAGATGTTGGCCATGCAGAACATCGAGACGCTCAACACCATGGGCGTCAAGAAGATCGTGGCGCAGTGCCCACACTGCTTCAACACCTTGGCCAACGAATACCCCCAGCTCGGCGGCCACTACGAGGTCGTGCACCACAGCCAGCTGCTCGAGAACCTGATCGACGAAGGCAAACTCGACGTCTCGAACGCCACCCTCGAAGACCGCCTCGTCTACCACGACTCGTGTTACCTGGGCCGCCACAACGACGTGTACCTTTCGCCACGAAATGTGGTCGGATCTATTGGTGGCATCGAGGTTGTCGAAGCCGAACGTAACGGCACCAAGGGCATGTGTTGTGGCGCCGGTGGCGCTCGCATGTGGATGGAAGAACACGTCGGCAAGCAGATCAACGTCGAACGTTCACAAGAACTGCTGGCTACCGGTGCAACCCGCATCGCCACCGCCTGTCCGTTCTGCTATGTGATGATCGACGATGGCGTCAAGGGCGAAGGCGTCGAAGAGGACCAGGTCAAGGTCGCCGACATCGCCATACACCTGCTCGACGCCATCGAAGAGGGCGAGGCCAAGACGCAGGCCGTGGTGCTCACGCCAATGTCCGAACGAGTCACCGCTACCAAGATCGAGCTGCCGCTCGGTTTCGGCATGCACGGTGACCTCGACGGCGACGGTGTGCAAGACACCACCGCCGAAGCCGGCCCTATCGCCGCCCTCGTCAGCGACACTCCAACGATCGACGAAGAACCAACCGGCAGCGGTTCAGTCGACAACGAAGACTGAGCCGCAGCGTCTCACGACGCAGCACAATTCAGTGCGTCACGTGGCGATCGGTGTCAGCATCGGCGGTGTCTGTTGCGTTCAGGCGTGTGTCGTTCACGGGTCGCCCCACCAAGAGTTGCATCATCTCTCGGGCCACCATGGGTCCCGCGTTCTGGTTCTGACCAGTCACGAGGTTGCCGTCGACGACCCAGTGATTGGCAAGCGGATCACGCCGTCGCGTCTGGCTCTCGAACTCGGCTCCCATGGCCCGCAGTTCGCGTTCGGGGTGGTGCGGCGTTGACTCGATGCCAAGCTCGCTGACCTGTTTGTCGGTGACCGCCGACAGCCTGCGCCCCTTGACCAGCGGTTGGCCTTGGGTGTTTTTCGCATTGAGCAGGCCGAGGGGGCCATGGCATACGCCGCCCATCACCAGCCCAGCAGCGTTCGCTTCGGTCATCTTCTCACCGAGTGCTTGGGAGAATCCGAAGTCGAACGCGGCGCCCCAACCACCGGCGAGAAAGACCACGTCGTAGTCAGACATGTCGAGATCGCCGATGGCGAGTGAGTTGGTGACCTTGGCCTGAAACGCGTCGTCGGCCAGGAAACGATCGTCGTCAGCACAGCGGATGACCGGCTTGAGCGACTGCGGATCGACCGGGACCACACCACCTTTTGGGCTGGCCACATCGACGTCGATGCCGGCATCGAGAAATGCGTAGTACGGCACGGTCATCTCGCTGGCGAACACGCCGGTCGGCTTGCCGATGTCGAGCGCAGCAACATTGGTGGCCACGATGAGGGCTCGGCGGCCTGTCAGGTCGAAAGTGGTGGCGTCAGGATCCTCGGGATGCAGGCCGAAGCGCTGAAAGACTTTGCGCAGCAGCCGAGCAGGCCGCGGTGGTTGTTTCATGGCAGCTCCTGAAGTTGGTTGGCGTACTGCATAGGGCCACGGGCTGTTGCGTTCGGGAACTGCCCGCGTTCGTTCTGCCTGCAACTCGTTGCACATGTATACGAACACGCCGGCAACGCTCGCATCGTTCCACCGATTGACGGCCTCGATTGGGTCGGCGTCCAGGTCATAGAGCTCCCACTGGTCGGGCAATGCCGTGGTGCGGTACGCAGTGGCACCGGGTCCTGAGGCCGCTAGATGGCGCACGCCGGGTTCGGTCCAGGTGTCGGGGTCGTCAAACGTTCGCACGAGCTTCCACAGGTGACCGGCATCGTCGACGGTTTCAGCAACGCGTTGCACAAGCCCTTCGAAGTTGGCCGCGACATGTGCGGGGACCTGGAAGCGCAACGGCGCGGGCGGGCGTTCAGCGCGTCCGAGGCGACGGGCCAACCCCGACGCGCCCGAGTCGCCTTCGAGCATGTTGTCGCGGGTCATCATGTAGACGCCACGGTCACGGTCGGCGGCGGCGGGCGTGTCGACGACCGGCATCAGATTTGTGCCGGGCAGAGGATGTACCTCGCTGAAGTCCCGGCGCAGCAGCTGGGCGGCGACCGATTCGTCGATCGCCGCCGCGGCGAGCAATGTGGGCACGATGTCGACGTGTGACGTAGGGGCGTCGTCAATAGCCACGCCGATCGTGGGGTTCTCGCCAACCCGGGCAATCGAGAACGGCACCCGTGTTGCTTCGTCGTAAAGGTTGAACCATTTCTGGTGCAGCCCACCGTGAGCGCCGAGCAGATCACCATGGTCAGATGTGCGCACGATGAGGCTGTCTGCTCCGCTGTCGGTCACCGCCCGTCGCACTCGGTCGAGTGGCTCGTCGACCTCGGCATGCAGCCGGTAATAGAGGTCGCGATAGTCCTGCGCCTTCTTCTTGTAGGTGCCGGCAACCGCCGGAATGGGTCCGTATCCCGATGGATAGGTCTCGCGGAACGCGATCTGGGCCGATGGCTTAGACCCCAGATCTTCGTGTGCGGTCGGAGCTTCCGGCACGTTCGGCGGATCGAGAGGACCCGCATCGATGGGTGCGCCACGGCGGGCCCACACCGGGAACAGCACGATGTCGTGGGGGTTGACGAAACTTGCCACCAGCAAGAACGGCTTGGCGGCATCGGCATCGCCGGCGACACGACGCTCATACCGATCTTCGAGCCACGCCACGACCCGATCGGCGATCAGGGGATCGCGACGAACACCGGCGTCGGCGAGTGCGCTGCCGTGTGGTTCGGGGCCGACCCAGCCGTCGAACCCAAACGCGTCGAGTGGATTGGCGGCTCGGTACTGCTCGACCGCAGCCGCGTCGATAGTGCCGTCGTCGTCATTGGTGGTGATGCGGTTTCCCGCAGCGTCATGCAGGTCGGCGTGGCTGATGTGCCATTTGCCGTCGTAGTGCGTGTCGTAGCCGGCGCTGCGGAACCAGTTGCCGAGCGTCGGCACCTCGCCCGGCCGCAACCACCGCAGCCGTGAGTCATCAGCCATCTTGCCGAGCCCATCGGTTTGGGTGACGCCGTGCACGTCGGGGTAGTGACCGGTGAAGATCGTCGGCCGGCTCGGCACGCATGCCAGCGACCCGGTGTAGTGCCGATTGAAGTTCACCGCGTTGTCATCGAACCAGCTGCGACCGGCCAGCGTCGATCGTCGCCAGGCAAGTACATCGTCGGACTCATAGGAAGGGATGACCCGTTCTTCGTCGGTCATAATGATGATCACATCGGGCCGCGCCGCGGCCGCTGTGAATTGGTTCGTCATCGATTCATCCCCTGTGTCAACCCAACTCTCGTGGCAGCAGCGAGGCCTGCGAGCATCTGCTCTGAGGCCTGGCCGAGTTTTCGTCCCACGATTTTGGCAACGAGTTGTCGCGGAGGTCGTGAGCCTGCGTCGATGGCGGCGGTGAGCGTGACGGTGGTTCCAGCACCGTCAACCGCCAATCGCCACGTGTTGCTGAGCGAACGGATCACGGGCGGCAGGCCGGTGATCGCGTACCCCAGCGACACACCCGGGTCCCAGTGCTCGACCGTCTCGAGCACGGTTACGCGACCGGTCTGGATGCGTCGCACCATGCCGATTCCCTCGGTCTGATCTGACAACAAACACGAGTGGTCGACGTTGGGCGCCCATGTACTGATAGTGGCGAAGTGCGCGAGCACAGTCCACACCTCGTTGGGTGATGCGGCGATCGTGATCGATCGTTCAGTGCTGATCATCGGCTGTGCCCCTCGTCGATCTGCGGATCACGGCGCGCCTGCACCGATATTCACCCGAGCCATCAAGATCAACCCGCAGCAACCGCGTCGATGATGATCTGAGCAAGTTCGGGGGCGCCATCCTCTTGGAAAAAGTGATTGACGCCGGCGATGGTCGTGTGGGGTTGACCTTGCGTTCCCGGCACCAACTTCATAAACGGTCGGTCGCCGCCGGCGGTTATGGGGTCACCGTCGCTGAAGCAGCAGATGAATGGCTTCGACCATTCTTTGAAGACGTCCCATGCTGCTTGATTAGCCGGCACTGCTGGGTCATCAGCCGACGTCGGCACCAACACGGGGAAGATGCGAGCGCCTTCCTTGAACGTCTCGTCGGGAAAGGGCGCGTCATAGGCGGCGACTTCGGCATCGGTGAGATCCGTATTCGTGGACCCCTGCAAAAACTTGCCAACCGGAAACGTCGGCGTCTCTTGGCTGAACTTCTGCCAGGCAAGAAACGCCTCGCTTGGTGCGCCTTGGCCATTGGGCAAGCCGGTGTTGCCAATGACGACGCGTGCGAATCGATCGGGGTTCTCGGCGACGAGACGCAGGCCGATCAGCCCGCCCCAGTCTTGCCCGAAGAAGGTGGCGTCGCGCAGGTCGAGGCGGTCGACGATTGCTTCTTGCATCCAGGCGACATGGCGAGCGTAGGTGTAGTCGCTTTGCTCGCTCGGCTTGTCGCTTTTGCCGAAGCCGACGAGGTCGGGGGCGACGACGCGCAGACCAGCGGCGGTCAGCAACGGGATCATCTTGCGGTAGAGGTAACTCCACGACGGCTCACCGTGCATGCACAACACGACGGGGCCGTCGGCGGGCCCCTCATCGAGATAGTGGACGCGTAACGTGCCGCCGTCCTGATCAGAGATGTCGACATAGTTCGGCGCGAATGGATAATCCGCCAGGTCATCGAATCGGTCATCGGGTGTGCGGAGTGTTTTCATGAGTTGCTTCCTTACAGGACAGCGGCGCGGACGCTATGCGAGCGCTGCGGTCGGTTGCTGGGATGGATCAGGATGGCTGGATCAGGATGGTTGGCGGCCGGAGCGGATCACGACCTGGTGCAGGTCGTCGCCGAGTTCGATCGTTCCACCGAACTCGGTCGCGGCGAGCTCACGCCACTCGTCTTCGGTGCCACCCACGCCGATCGCGGGCACGTAGTGGGTGAGGATAAGGGGCCTAGCGGCTAGGTCGACAAGTCCTCTGGCAGGCCCACGAGTTGCGCGGCTTTCGAGCTTCGCGCTCTGCCTACTCGCGCAATCTCTAAGCCTGTCGACGCTGGCGGTGGCCGCGGTGCGCCCGGCTTCTTGGGGCGACGAGTGATAGTCGAGCGTGTCGACGATGCGCTGCATTGGCAAGTTGGCGATGATGTCCTTGCGGATGACCGTGTGCACGAGCGCGTCAGCACCCTGGCACAACACATCGAGACCAGCGCAGGGAATCGTGTCGCCCGCAGCAACAACGACGGCACCGTCGTGTTCGAACCGGAAGCCGACACTTGGTTCGACCGGCTTGTGATCGGTCTGGCCGCAACTGATCTTCACCCCGGTCTTTGCGCCAGGCGGCTCGACCGTCCCCTCGGTCACCTCGACCACGGTGACGGGCGGCGCGTGATCGAGGTCCTCGTGATGCGCGAGTCGGTACTCGACGTCGGGTTGCAGCGACGCCAGAATGTGGTCGACCACGGCCTTGGTGCCAACCGGGCCAACAATGGTCAGCGGTGTGCGCTCAAAGGTCATCACCCATCGCGTCGTGATGACGTCATTGAGATCGGTGATGTGGTCGCTGTGCAAATGGGTGATCAGCACGGCCGCCAGGTTCGGTGCGCCGAGACCGAGGGCAGCAAGGCGCATCAGCACTCCGCGGCCGGCATCGACCAGATAGTGCTCGGCTTCGGCACCTTCGCCGGCCGAGATCAGCGTTGCCGGTCCGGCGCGATCAGGTGACGGCATGGGGCTTCCGGTTCCGAGCAGGGTGACGGTCAGACTCATTGGCGACTCATTTCGGCAGCGGCTTCGGCCCGTTGGGCTTCGACCTCGTTGCGGGACAACAGCTGGATAACGATCTCGTGCAGCGTGCCGGTGAACGGGAACGGTGCTTGATAGCGAGTAGACACAGGCGAGCCATGGTCGTAGCCAACACTTGGGCCAACCGATGACATCATCGACATGAACAGGGGCAGGTCGGTCGAGCCGGCGAGGGTGCCGTCGACGATGAGCGCCATCTCACCAGTGCGTGCGCCGGTACGCCTGACGTGCACCACCAGTTCGCACGTTCCCGTTGGCACGGCGATATCTGATTCGAGCACCGTGTGGGCATCGAATGCGTTGTAGTCGACGATCAGCTTGTCGTCTTGCACGAAGATCGAGACGCCCGAGTTCTCGGTTCCCGTGGCGTACAACACACCCTCTTGACCTGTGTCGCGAGTGACCCGCGCCGTCAGATCGAACGAGCCACCGATCGATGCAGCCGCCTGACCCGGCATGGGGGACATGGGTGGGCGGTACACATAGAGCTTGTCGACGGGGTGCGGCGAGTTGTCACGGAACCGCGCGCCGAACAGTTCGATCATGCGATCATCGAGCGGCAGCACCCCATGGCGTTCGGCTTCTTGCCACCACACTGTTTGTAGTTCAGCGAGCTTGTCGGGGTTTTCGGTGGCCAGGTCGTTGCACTCGGACCAGTCGTTGCTCAGGTAGTAGAGCTCCCACGGCTCGGTGTCATAGTCGGCCCCCTTGTCGTGTTTGCAGACTGCTTTCCACAGCGATGTCTGATCGCCGGCGATCAGCGCTCGGCTGCCCGCCATCTCGAAGTACTGCACGGTGTTGGCTGTCGGCGACGATGCATCGTCGAGCGCGTTACGAAACGATCGGCCGGTGACCGGAAGCTGGTTGACGCCGTTGTAGACGTCGGGCGCGGTGAGCCCAACCACGTCATAGATCGTGGGCACGATGTCGGAGACGTTGACGAATTGGTCCCGCAGCACGCCCGGCTCGGCAACCCCCGGAGCGCTCACGATCATGGGCACGTGCACACCGCCCTCGTGCGTGTTCTGCTTGTACCACTTGAGCGGCGCGTTGCCGCACTGCGCCCAACCCCACGGATAGTTGGTGTGGCTATGAGGGCCGCCGATGTCGTCGATCTGGTCGATCATCTGCTCGCCGGTCTCGAAGATGCCGTTGAAAAACTTCATCTCGTGCATCACCCCGAACGGACCGCCCTCTTGAGATGCACCGTTGTCGGCCAGCACGATCACGACGGTGTTATCGAGTTGACCCCTGTCGCGCAGACCGGCGACGAGTCGGCCGATCTGGTCGTCGGTGTGGTCGAGGAATGCGGCGAACGCTTCTTGCAGCCGGCAGTTCAATCGCTGCTGATCAGGCGATAGGTCATCCCATGCGTCGACGCCAGGATTGCGAGGTGCGAGCTTGGTGCCCGCCGGGATCACACCGAGTTCGAGCTGGCGGTTGAACCAGCGTTCGCGGATGATGTCCCAGCCTTCGTCATAGCGGCCGCGGTACTTCGCGAGGTAGGTCGCCGGCGCCTGGTGCGGCGCGTGCGTGGCACCAAACGGTACATACGCGAAGAACGGTCGGTCGGGCCGCACACCCTTGCTGTCGCTGATCATCGTCATCAGCTGATCGATCATGTCTTCGCTGACGTGATAGCCCTCGTCGGGGCCAGCGGGTGGCTCGATCACATGGTTGTCGCAGACGAGTGACGGGTGGAACTGATCGGTTTCGCCTTCGAGGAAGCCGTAGAACCGATCGAACCCGCGGCCGAGCGGCCACTGGTCGAACGGGCCGGCGGCCGAACACTGTTCCATTGGGGCAAGGTGCCACTTGCCGACACAGAACGTGGCGTACCCCTCGTCGCGTAACACCTCGGCGACGGTCGCAGCATGATTGGTGATGTGGCCGAGCTGGTTCGGGAAACCGGTACGGAAGTTCGACACTGAGCGCATGCCGACCGCGTGCTGCGAACGACCGGTCAGCAGCGACGCCCTGGTCGGCGAGCACAGTGGCGTGACATGGAAATTCGTGAACTGCGCGCCGCCGGCTGCGAGCGCATCGACGTTTGGTGTGTCGATATCAGAGCCGTAACAACCGAACTGGGCGAACCCCGTGTCATCGAGCAACACGATCACCACGTTTGGCGCGTCGCTGCCCGGATGCGGCGGATCGTCGAACCAGGGTTCTGAGTCGGCAATGGTCTTGCCGATCGTTCCTTCGAAACGCGCGCGTCGGGTCATGGTTTTGTCTCCGTGTTCTGACTGTCGTCGGGCCCGGCCCATTGGTTGAGCACGTCGTCGAGTGCCCGGATCCAGGTCTTGGCGATCTGACTCGACGACCGGGCATGGGCCGCACTCATTACGTCGAACGCTTCGGGTGATGTTGCCGAGTCGATCAGCGCGGCAAGGTTTGCGGCCTCAGTCGTCGTGAGCCCGTCGAGCTCGGTGGCAAAGCGCTGGCGCGTCTGCTCGGCAAACCTCACCCGCAGGTTCGACAGTCCCTCGACGAGCGGTTCGTGATCGAGGGCGCGAGCTCGGGCGATGCGCAGCAGGCCGTCGGTCGCTTCGAGGAGGTCGACTCGGGCGCGGACGTGAGCGCCGATTCGTTTGGCCCGATCGGCCTCGGCATCGCCCACAACGAACAGGTGGGCGTACCGCAGCTGAAACCAGTCGAGTGCCTGGCGCTGCAGGTCAGCGAGGCCATCGAAATTGCGGAACACCGACGAGACCGAAACGCCGGCTCGCTCAGCAATGTCCTCCGCCGACGGCGGCACCTTTCCACCTTGCGCGAGTGCGAACATCGCTTCGATCACTGCCTCGCGGCTTCGCTCACGTCTGACATGACGGCCATCGGTCGCAGGTTCAGTCGACATGTCGCGACCGTACATCAACCCACAATCAATTGCGAGTCATACTCGCATAACTACTATCGAACGTGCACTGGAGGGTTCAGCCACTAGGCGGGCCGAACCAAGAGGTTGTCCCGGGAGTTGTTGAAGTAGATGGGTGGTGGTCCCCCTCTTGGCGGTGCCGTGATGGCATCGTCGGGAGGTCGTCAAAAACACACCTGATAAGAAAAGGACCACCAGAATGAAGAATACAGATGGACCGGGCG
>JBDNHG010000541.1:0-3382 GCA_041688925.1 Acidimicrobiales bacterium
GAGCCTGTTCGAGGGCGACGATGTGTTCGGTGACTCTGTCGCTCCGATCTCTGTGGCCGGGCTGGCCGATCTCGTCGAAGCCGATCATCGGATATGTGAGCAGGTGTCGTTCCAGCCGACTCCTGGGCATACGCCGGGCCACATCTCGGTCGTGATCGAGTCGAACGGCAACCGGGCGATCATCACCGGTGACATGACCCACAACCCGTTGCAGATTGCCGACCCCGGCCTCTCGACATTGTTCGACACCGATCCCGACGCAGCGCGCGCCACCCGCCGCGCCGTCTTCCCCGGATGGGCCGACGGCACAACGTTGGTCATCGGCACCCACTTCGGCACGCCGACGGCCGGCACGATGCATCCCGACGGTGACGGTTACCGGTTGCAGGTCTGACGCCCGATCTCGCCAGCGGACGTACTGCAGTCGCTGATGGCTCCGGAGCGGCGTTCATCTGGAGCAGACCCCCCCGCTATGTTGACGATGTGCCAGCTATTGCCGACGATATGACCGGCAGCTTGGGGGCTGTGCGTCGACGTCGGCTACTAGCGATCGCCTGTCCCATCGCGGTCAAATGCGCCACGTCGTGCTTCCGAGAGGTGCCTCGCGGAACATCGGCCGGAAGCGATCGATGGTGGACTGGACGTCCGCGTACAAGAGGTCGAACACCACAGTGACTCTCATGTCGCGCAGGTCTGCAGGCGCCGCATCTCGATCCAGCCGATGCGGGACCACCTCTCCGAGCGTTACCTCGATAGACGATCCGATCTCAATCGGTGTGACGCCACGCGGGTTGACAAAGACCAACTCGACAACCTCCTTTCCGTCCTCCAACGGGCCGCTATGGAATTGCACTTCCGGTCGCTCACTCAACTGGTACAAGACTCCGCGCGCCGCTACCGCTTGGACCAACAAATGGCGGTGCTTATCGATGTTGTCGAGTTCGTTAAGCCAGCGCAGCCCGCTGGTTCCTTCCATATGTCGGTATGGCTGCACCGCCTCGATCTGTTGAAAGGCAACAGGGCTCACACCTGCGTATTGGACCTTCATATCCTCGAAGCGTTTCGCGGTCATCGCGATAGGGAATGCTGTCCTGCCGTCTGGATTCTCATTGTTGAGCAAGACGAGCTGCCATGCCAAATGGTCGAGAGCGCTCCGCAGGTTGTGGACGAAGTCCCCGACGAATCCAGGCAACATCTTCGGCAAGGCCGGCGGTGGCCCGTCGCACCGGTAGACGTGCCTTCGCCCTCCGTCAGTAGAGTTCGCCTTGAATCGATACTCAGCCTCCGCCAAATGCGCGGTTGCTTCATCTGCAAAGGCTCGGGCGTGTCGCCGGGCCATGGCGAGTTTGATCTCGACGCCTTCGAGCGACGGCTTTGGCATTACCCCGCTACTTCAGTTCGTTGAGTTCGTGTTCACACCATGGGACCGTACACGATCGGCAAGTCGTGATCGTCAGGGCCGTTACGGGTCGTGGACCGTGGCGTGCTTGTATGTCTTGGCGCGCAGGCATCCGGCGAGTAGCTGACTTTGCCGGCCCCGTTGGCTCGTAGGTCCGCGGAGAATGTCGCGACCACTGAAGAGGAGATGGGATGACCACACCCACCATAGATCCGATCCACCCCGGCGAAGTCTTGATGCTCGAGTACATCGAGGCGCTAGGCATCACCCAGCACCGTGTCGCGGTGGTGATCGATGTCCCGCCTCGCCGTATCAACGAAATCGTTCACGGTAAACGCGGTATCAGCGCCGATACGGCGCTGCGGCTCGCGCTGTACTTCGGAACCAGCGAACGGTTCTGGCTGAACTTGCAGAGTCGCTACGACCTCGAGGTTCAGCGTGACCGTCTCGCCAGAACCCTCGGTCTGATCGAGCCGCTGATGACGGCATAGACCCGGCCACCTGGGGCCCGTCGGCCGAATGAAGGGCGTTGGGTCGCCACGCGTGACGATCGTTGGTCTGCAGTCTGCGAACCACGTCGGGCTGATCCACCAGCATCAGTAGTCGGGACTCCCACGGCTGAACTGCCCGACATCGAGCGTCGCGCAGCCTTCGGCAAATGGTATCAGTAGCCGCGCGTCCAGTCGATGCGGTTTCGCAGCGGCCGTCCGGCCAGTAGCGCTCCCAGGTTCTCGCTGAACAGGTCGATCGGTCGGGTTGACCGTTCCTCGGAACCACCAGAGACGTGGGGTGTGATGATGACCCGCGGATGGTTCCACAGGGCTGCCGGCGGTGAGTGGTCGAACTCACCGACATAGACATCGAGGGCCACGCCGCGCATACGGTCGACGGCTCCAATGAGCGCTTCCTCGTCGATGATCTCACCCCTGGCGACGTTGACGAGAACGGCGTCGTCCGGCATGGCCGCCAACGCCGCAGCGCCTATCAAACCTTCGGTTTCGGGTGTGAACTGACAGCACACCGCGACATGCGACGCTTCGGCGAGGAACTCGTGCAGTCGATCCGGACCACCGACTTGTTCGAACCCGTCCGGCAAGTCTCGGCCAGGCGAGCGTCGGGTACCGACCACCCGCATGCCAAGCGCTGCGCACAGCCGCCCGACCTGCTCGCCGATGCCGCCGGCTCCCACGACACAGACCGTCTTGCCCGCCACAAGGGTCGGGCGATAGGCCGAGCGGTCGAATGCTCCCCGCTTGCGGTCAACACCCGCCTGGTCGAGCGCTCGTGAGAAATGGAGGAAGCTCGCTACGACATATTCGGCGATCGCCAAGGTGTTGCCGAGCCCACGCGACGTGGTGACGATGACATCGCTGCCCCACAGATCACAGCTTTGCAGGTTGCTTGCTCCCGCCGGCGTCTGGTGGAACCAGCGCAGCCTCGGTGCCCGGGCTCGCAGGTCACGTGGCGGTGGGAAACCTGCGAGCACGATGTCGGTCTCGGCCAACAACTCGTCGCGGTCGGCCCGACTTCCGACCCCGAAAGAGTCGCTTCGCAAGAAAGAGTTGGCGGTGTAGCTGCCCCAGGTCTCGCGGATCTCACCGTCGAACCAGCCGACGGCCATCGTCAACCGGATCGAGGGGTCAACCGCCTCGATGGCTGCTCGAGCGTCGGCGGAAAGTGGCACAAGCGAGACGATGTTCATCGGGTCGATCATGCCAGTACGCAGCTGTGTTTGTGGAGTCGCGGTTGATGGGGTAGAGGTCAGCCTCGGCCGTGACGAAGCAGGCGGCCGGGCGCGGCGCCGGTGCATTCGCCGTCCTCGAAGGTGACCTGGCCATTCACAATGATCGCGTCGTAGCCCTTTGCCCGCTGCACGCGACGCCACTCGCCGCCGGGCAGGTCGTATTCGATGTCGTAGACGAGCACATCGGCATCCTTGCCCTCTTCGAGCGTGCCGCGATCACGAAACCCGGCCGCATGGGC
>JBDNHG010000542.1:0-2586 GCA_041688925.1 Acidimicrobiales bacterium
GTCGTCGAGGGCATTGTCACCGCCGATGATCTGACTCCGGGCGCCACGTTCGAAACGCTCGCAGGCGAGACACTGACGGTCGGCGACGACGGAACCCTTACCGGTGGCGTACAGATCACCACCGCCGATCTCCAGGCCGCAAACGGCCTTGTCCACATCGTCGAGAACGTGCTGGTTCCTGGCTCGATCCGGCGCGCCCTGGCAACCCAAGACGTCAACGAACTGTTCGTGCTCGAGCCAATCCAGTTCAATTCAGGGAGCGCCGACATTCTGCCCGAGTCGATTCCAACGCTCGATCAGGCGATCGTGACCCTGACGTCGTTGCCCGCCGGCACCGTCTTTGAGGTGCAGGGCCATACCGACAACTCAGGCAGCGATGAGCTCAACCTGACGCTCAGCGAAGCCCGTGCTGCCTCGGTCGTCGCCTACCTCGTCGATGGTGGTGTCAGCGAAGACTCGCTCGTGCCCAGTGGTTACGGCGAGACCCAGCTCAAGGTCGAGGACGAACTCACCCCCGAAGACTTCGCAGCCAACCGTCGCATCGAGTTTGTCGACATCAGCAGCTGAGCCTTCCAGGCGAGCCAAGCGAGGCCTAGCTAGAGGTGATCAAGCACGGTGGCCCAGCCGCCGTGCTCTGGTCGATCGATCACATGATCGGCGAGCGCGAGCGCCCGTGGGTCGGCGTCGCTGACGACAAGCGCGACATCAGCCATCGCCAGCATCTCGAGATCATTGCCACCGTCGCCAAGTGCAATAATGCGGTCGGGAACGATCCCGGAATGTGCCAGATAGGCATTGATGCCGACCTCTTTGGTGACATTTGCCGGCGCAAGCATCAGGCTGTATGGCGGATACAGGTGATCGGCGTAGGCCGCTACCTGCACACCCGGGCGGGCGCTCAGGTCGCCGACAGCGAGCTGTATCGCTGCCTCGGCAATACCCAGCATGCTCATGCCCAGCACGTTGGTTTGCACCGCAAGCTCGGCGAACGACGACCACACCAGGTCGGTGCCCAGGCTGTCCATGTGTTTCAGGCTTGTTGTCACGCCCTCGACGGCGAGCGCCCGCATATCGCTGAGATAGGCGACCGGGGCCAGGCTGAACGCCTGCAGCCGATTGAGCACATAGTCGAGCGACTCGGTGTCGAACGTGACTTGGTGAAAGATCGACTCGGTCGCAAAGTCGAAACCCAGCGCACCATTGAGCAAGACCGATGGCAGCTCGAGGCCGTTTTGTGCAAAGGCCCGACGGGCACTGTTGCGACGCCGGCCCGTCGCAACTAACAACTCGACATCGTCGCGTTCGTTGAGTTCGTCAATCGTCGCCAGGGTCGAGCTATGGCATTGCAGCGAGGTGTCCCACAGCGTGCCATCGAGGTCGGTCACGACCAATGTGGTCATGGCTGCAGAGCGTCGAGAGAACGTCGCAGGTCGCGCAACTTGATGGCAGTACGACCAATGCGCATTTCGGCCACGTCGAGTTCGCCGACATTTGCCGCGGCGTCGAGCGTTGGGCCGATGCCGCTGACGAACTCTTGTGATTCGTGCCAGATGCGCTTGGCGTTGTCATCAGATGACGAACCAACGGCAGATCGCAGCGACTCGACTTCGGGTCCGAGCTGTGTAGCCCAATCACTGAGCACGGCCTTACGGTCGCTGAATGCCGCATGACGCTTGACCCGGCGTTTGCGGGCCTGAAGGTACGACCATGCTCCCGAAAGCATGAATACGGCTGCGGGAATGAGTAGCAGCAGCCACAAGGTGCGAGCGAGTGTGCGGCCCTTGGGATCAAGCCCTTCGGTCTCGATCACGTCGACGAATGCCGCAGCCGATTCGCCCATGTCAAAGTCGGCCTTGGCTGCATCGACGGCTCGATTGAGCTGGCTGCCGCTCATGTCACGGCTTGCGCCCTCGAACCCGGTTTGGTCGGCTTGGTATGAGATGGCGGTGCCGCCATAGCGGTCGACTACCGATTTGGCCGACACCAATTCGCCGTCAGACGGTGCCACCACGATGCGCAGCGTTGTGCCAGCCGACTGTGCCCGAAGCACCGCTTGCATCAACTCGTTGCGGGGCACTTCTTCGCTTCGGTCACCTGTCAGATCGGCAACCGCATTGTTGGCGACGTCGAGCTGGGCGATCACCTCGTCGGCGAGTGGTTCATCCGAGTCGGAACAGCCTGCGACAATCGCCAAGGCGACGAACAGCACGACGATCAGCCGCAAGCGAGACGCGTAGCTCGCGGAGCTGGTGGTAATCGCAGTCACGATGCGCGACCGTAGTCGTCGTCGAGGCGCTCGATGTCGTCTTCTCCGAAGTACTCGCCAACTTGGACCTCGATGAATACCAGCGGCGCCCCGGACCTATTGGCGACACGGTGTGCGCAACCGCGAGGAATGTCGATGGCTTCGCCGGGATCGATCGTGTGCTCGGTGTCGTCGAGTGTCACCACGGCGCGCCCGCTGACGACAAACCAGTGTTCGTCGCGCTGCTGATGACGTTGGTAGCTCAATCGGTGGCCGGCGGCCACCGTGATGCGCTTCACCTTGTGAGAAGCACTCTCTTCGAGCACTTGATAGTTGCCCCA
>JBDNHG010000543.1:0-4548 GCA_041688925.1 Acidimicrobiales bacterium
CGTCAAGCTGGTTACCGGCGTGGCACGGGCACTGACCGAGATAGTGAAGCTGCCGGTGCGTTTGCTGCGTGCGTTGGCTAGCCCCTGGCGGTCGAGCAAGCCATAACGGCAGTCGTTTTGGCCGTGCCCGCTGCGACTTCGCAAGGCTGAGCGCACCTGACCCATCAAAATTGAGCGTTCAGCGAGGCAGCGGTTCCCACGTCTCGGGATACTCGGTAGCCTCCCGTTACCATGTTTGATTCGTTATCCGACCGGTTCGAGGGCATTTTCAAGGGCCTGCGCAGCAAGGGCAAGCTTCGTGAGTCCGACGTCGACGAGGCCCTGCGCGAGATTCGGGTTGCGCTGCTCGAGGCCGACGTCAACGTCTCGGTCGTCAAAGGATTCCGCGATCGGGTCCGCGAACGCGCGATCGGCATCGAAGTCCACGAGGCGCTGAATCCCGCCCAACAGATCATCAAGATCGTCCACGAGGAGCTCATTGCGACCCTCGGTGGCGAGACCATGCAGATCACCTATGCGGCGAAACCTCCGACCGTCATACTGATGGCTGGTCTTCAGGGCGCTGGCAAGACGACCAACACCGGCAAGCTGGCACTCTGGTTCAAGAGCCAGGGCCGCAACCCGCTTCTCGTCGGTGCCGACCTGCAACGCCCCGCTGCGGTCGAGCAGCTGCGAACGCTCGGAGCTCAGGTCGGAGTTCCGGTGTTCAGCGAACCAAGCGATCCAGTTTCGGTCGCTCGAGCAGCGATGGAAGAAGCCAGGAATACCGGCCGCGACGTAGTCATCGTCGATACGGCCGGTCGCCTTTCGATCGATCAAGAGCTCATGGCCGAGGTCGGAGAGATCAGCGATGTGGTGCAGCCGCATTACACATTCCTGGTCATCGACGCCATGACCGGCCAGGATGCCGTCAACACCGCGCGAGCATTCAACGAGACGCTGTCGCTCGACGGCGTCATCCTCACCAAACTCGACGGCGACGCACGTGGTGGCGCGGCCTTGTCGGTCAAAGAGGTCGTCGGCAAGCCGATCGCCTTCGCATCAACCGGTGAAAAACTCGAAGACTTCGAGCAGTTTCATCCCGACCGTCTAGCCGGACGAATCCTTGGGATGGGCGACATGCTCACCCTCATCGAAAAGGCCGAAGCGGTCTACGACGAAGATGAAGCCGAAGCCGCAGCAGCACGCATCCTCGAAGGCGAGTTCACGCTCGAAGACTTCCTCCAGCAGATGCAGCAACTCAAGAAAATGGGGCCGCTCAACAACCTGCTGGGGATGATGCCCGGCATGCCCAAAGAGTTGAAGAACCAAGAGATCGACGATCGTCAGGTCGCCCGAGTCGAAGCCATAATCCGCTCGATGACACCGGCCGAACGAAACAAGCCAGACCTGATCGAAGGTTCACGCAGGGGGCGGATCGCCGCCGGAAGCGGCACCAACGCAAACGAAGTGTCGCAGCTGATCAACCAGTTCAAACAGATGCAGAAGATGCTCAAGAAGATGGGCGGCATGGGCACCAAGAGCATCAAACGCGCCCGCAAAAAGGGCGCGAAGGGCAAAGGCAAGGGTGGCCGCCGCAGCGGAAACCCTCAGGCTGGCCGCACCACGCCCAAGAAGGGCGAGGGCAAGCGCAAACTGGTCCTGCCAGGACTCGACGAACTCGAGAACAACCCCGACGTCCAAGCAATGTTGAATGACCTGGGGTAGGCCGCCTTTTTCGCTGGGGCGAAAAACGCTGTCTGAGCTCAGTAGTGCATCTTCCCGGGGGCTTTTACAGTCCGCATGGGCCGCCTTTTGTGCTTGATCAGCGGCCGTCGTATCGACGATGCCAGTCAGATGTACCGAGCCCTCAGCATGGTCGGCAAGGAGTTGTGCGCGGACAGCGCCGTGCATGCGCCGGCCAACCAAGTAGGTGTGGGTCACAGACGAAAGCGGCATCGCTGCGGTTCGATTGCGTCGACCAAAGTGTGAGCCGCTGATCGTCACTGTCTAATCGACAAGGTCGAACATGGTTTCGACTCGCGCACCACGGTGCAGGTCAAAGAGCCCACTCGCGATGAAGAAGAGCCCGAATCCCAACGCAACCTCGTTGTTACCTCGGGGTGGAGGGTTGAAGTAAGAACTCGCGTGCGCCGACTCCCCTTGGGGGTGGCTGGATGAGGTCGTAGAGGCCGTAACTCAGAGCGGCCGCACCAAGCGCCAAAATGAGTAAGGCAAAGCCAAAGATCTGGGATGTCTCGAGCGACAGCGTTTACCGATCGTCGGACACTTGCAGCGAAATCTCTTTGGACACGTTCTCATGATTCTGTCGGGTCATCAACACTCGTTCGTCGGCGTTCGCGCCGAATGTATCATTACTGAGGATGGCACAATGTCGGCTTCAGGTCGCCGGTCGACGGCTACTACAGCAGGCCAGTGACAGCCACATTTCATTCTTTTGGGCCCGAGACGCGCAATGTTGGTGACTTTCACGGCACACTACTGGGTCGCTGGGACCGACGGCCCACCGCGAAGAAGCCGAACCGTCGAGAGGAATGATCGTGGCTGTAAAGCTCCGCCTGATGCGCATGGGTAAAAAGAAGCAACCGACGTACCGCGTCGTTGCTGCCGACTCGCGGTCGCCCCGCGATGGTCGGTTCATCGAGGTTCTGGGGTTCTACAACCCGCGTTCAGAACCATCGGTGATCGAAATCGATAACGACAAGGCTGTCGGATGGCTCAAGAACGGCGCCCAGCCGACTGAGCGAGTCCAGAAGCTGCTGTCGGTGAGCGGGGCATGGTCCGAGTTCACCGGTGAAGCACCTTCAACGCCTTTTGTTGTCGACGCAGCAGCCGCTGCGCCAGCAGCCGAGGAGCCTGCAGCTGAGGCGACCGACGACGTCAGCGCCGAAGATGCGCCTGCCGACGATGACAACGCCGAAGACACGGCCGAGGCCTCGACCGACGCCGGCGAAGAAGAATGAGCGGCGATCTGGCACCCGAGGCAGCTGACCTGCTTCGCCATGTTGTCGCCTCGATTGTTGAGAACCCTGATGCGGTCAGCATCGACGCAAGCGAAGACGACGACACCATTCGTTTCGACGTGAGCGTCGGCGATGGCGACATGGGTCGCGTCATCGGCAAACGCGGACGCACCGCACATGCCATCCGCGCTCTCGTACGAGCCGCCGCCGCCAAAGATGGCGACTCGATCGACGTCGAGTTCGTCGACTAACAATCGCCTGCAGCTGCCCTCCGGGGCTCGCAGGCCGCTCGTTGAGCTGAGAACTTTATGAACTCCGAGGACCTGGTGGTTCTCGGAGTTCGTGCTTTTACCGCGCTGGCACTGCGACGGCTCGCCGCAGCGGACCGTTGCGGCGACTACAGGCACTCGGCGAGTGACCCACCTCCAACAGTTTGTCGCCGATCCCGCAGGTCAACCCGTTCCGCCAATCAGTGCCACGAATGCGGACGGGCAGGCTTCGGCACACAACACGAAGTCGCCTAAGGACTCACCGTCACAATAGGCTCGCAGGCGTATGCGACTCGAGGTTGGCAAAATCGACAAAGCTCACGGCGTCCAAGGCGACGTTGTGGTCACGCTCTTGAGCGACCGCACCGAACGGCTCGACGTTGGTGCGGTTTTGTTTCGTGACGACGGCTTCGCCTTCACCGTCAGGAAGTCGCAGCCACATCAGCACCGTTTCATCGTCGAGTTTGCCGAGATTCGCGGCCGAGTAGCCGCCGATGCTGCCCGAGGAACCATGCTCTTCGGCGAACCAATCGATGACCCCGACACGCTCTGGGTGCACGACCTGATCGACGCTCCCGTCGTCGACACGGCCGGGAATGCGCTCGGCTTTGTCCAGTCTGTGCTCGAGAATCCGGCAAGCGACCTGCTCGTGCTCGACGAAGACCGTTTCGTCCCGCTTACGTTCTTTGTCGAGCAGCGTGACGATGGGACCATCGTCGTCGATCCTCCCGAGGGCATCTTCGACCCCGCCGATGCCGGCGACGAGTAACCCGATGCGAATCGATGTGTTCACGGTCTTTCCGTCATTGATCGACGATTTCACCGCTGAGTCATTATTGGGCAAGGCACAACGGAACGACCTGCTGCACGTCAACGCGCATGATCTGCGCAAGGAAGCGGTTGGCAAACACAAAAGCGTTGACGATGCGCCGTTCGGTGGGGGAGCAGGCATGGTGCTCATGCCCGAGCCGATCTTCGCTGCGGTTGAATCCGTCGATGCCCCTCGGCCGTTGCTGCTCATGAGCCCAAGCGGCCGCCAATTCGATCAAGATATGGCGCTCGAACTGGCACAGACCGATGGTTTCTCAATGTTGTGCGGCCGCTACGAAGGCGTCGACGAGCGGATTGCATCCAACCTTTGCGACCAGGCCGTATCGATCGGCGACTTCGTGCTCGCCGGAGGCGAGGTTGCCGCACTGGTGATCATCGAAGCTGTAGCCAGACTCATTCCTGGCGTCATGGGCAACGACGAGTCAGCCGGCGACGAGTCATTCATGACCGGCCTGCTCGAATACCCGCAATACACCCGACCGGCC
>JBDNHG010000544.1:0-2282 GCA_041688925.1 Acidimicrobiales bacterium
ATGTATCTGATCCGATACACAAGAGCAAGCGGCGCAGCCGCTTGCAGACCTCCACGGTCGAGCCACTGCGCTCACGATATGAGTGGCGCTCCATCAGCCGAAACCGATCGAAATGCCGGCTATGGGCGCATCGGTCGACTTCGTGTCGTGACATTCTGATCGGCTTCCAGGCGATGGGATGGTGGCCCCGGCGGCCAACGTGCTGCATCCATGTGACGCCGTCTGTTGGGTGGGGCCGTCGGTCCCGACGTGGCGGAGGGTCAGCAGTCGTGGGGTCTAGCGGCGAAGTTTTCGATGTCGTCGAGCATCCCGTCGGCGAAGATGCTTCGGGGTTCGAAGATGCCGGTGAGGATAAGGCTGATTCCGTCGTGGTCAAGGAGGATGTGCTCAGCGTCGGGATAGCGGATCACGTCGAGGCACGGCCCGCCGAGGATCTCGCGGTACACGCGTTCGGTGTCGTCGACATCGACGTTGTCGTCTTGGCCGCCGAGTAAGAGCAGCACCGGTGTGTCCTGCATGGCCGGAAGGGTCTCGCGTGCGTCCAGGTCGCTGTTGCGCTCGGTGAACTTCCATCGCTCTTCGCTTGCTTCGGAGAAGAACTCGGCGACGTCGTCGTCAAGCGATGCATACCAATCGAGGTAGTCCTGATAGGTGTCGCCGCGGTCTTCCTGGTCGGCGGTGAGTACTTGGGCGGTGAGTTCGGGGCTGGCGTCTGCGTTGACGAGCTGGCGTTCGGTCAGGTATGCACCCTGCTCTTGCCAGTCGATGGCGGTGGACCACGCGACGAAGAAGTCGACGTCGATGCGGTCGGCGACGAGCGGGATGACCCAGCCGCCTTGGCTGACTCCGAGTACGCCGAGATCGTTGGTATTGATGTCGTCGCGTTCGGCGAGCGCTTCGACCACGTCGGCGACCTCGGCTGCACGATTGTCCATGTTCTGGTCGAGCCAGTTGCCGGTCGAACCGCCGACTCCTGGCTTGTTCCATTCGACGGTGGCGTAGCCGGCGTCGGCAAGTGATTCCCACACCGGGAGAATGCCGGGGTCGTCGGCGGCGGGGCCGTCGCCTGGAACGAAGACGACGACGCCGTGGGGCCCGTCGCCGGTGGGGAGGTGCAGTGTTGCGGTGAGTTCGTTTCCGCCTGATTCGAACGTGAATGATTCGCTCTGAAGGTCGAAGGTGTGTTGCTCGCCTAGGTAGACCAGCGTCCCGCCGCCGACAAACACCAGCATGGCGGCGGTCAAGGTGAGCCACCGGCGGCGGCCTGCCCAGAATATGTTGCGTAGCCGGTTCATGATCCGATCTCAGCGGTCTCGGGAGCTTTGTTCGCAGGTGTGGTGGGTTGCCAGCTGGGCGGTTGCCATAGGCGCTGCATCCTTGTTGCCCAACGGCGGTCGCCGCGGAGATCCCGCCAGAGCTTGCGAATTTCGGAGAACTGGACGTCGATTGGGTTGGATGACTCGATCTGCGTGGTGAGCCCGTACACGGGACGATGTTCCTCGGCCTTGAACGTGGCGAAGAGGCGGTCCCACAGGATCAGGATGCCACCGTAGTTTGCGTCGAGGTACTGCTCCTCGGAGCCGTGGTGGGCGCGGTGGTGTGACGGCGTGTTGAACACGAACTCGAACCATCGCGGCATCCTGTCGATCAGTTCGGTATGGATCCAGGTCTGGTAGCCCACGACCAAACCATACGCGAGGAGCACGAGTTCAGGCTCGAAGCCGATGACGACGAGCGGGGTGAAGTAGCCAATAGTCAGCAGTGCGTCGAAGCCGGACAAACGCAGGCTGGTGGTCTGGTTGAATTCGGGTGAACTGTGGTGCACCGAGTGGTACAGGTCCCACGGCAATCGGTGGGTGTGTTCGAAGCGGTGCTCGAGGTAGTAGACGAGGTCGACCAGGATGACGCCGATCAGCGCACTTATCCACGTCACGGGGATCTGCCATGGAACGAGCCCTTGGATTCCTTCGAACAGCGAGAACCAGGCGAACACCCCGATGGCGCCGGCGGGGATGATGAAGATCAGCGAACTGGCGTTGGCGAGCATCTCCTTCATTTTGGGTTTGCCGAGCTGTTTGGTCCGCCAGAACCAGACGACCTCGACGAGCAGTAGCGGGATCAGCAGGCTCTCGAGCAGCGTTGCGAGCGATCCGAGCGTGGCGGGCACGTCATCGAAGAAATGAATCATGACTCGAATATAGGAGTATCTCCGATAACAACCAACCCTCCGATAACAACCAACCCTCCGATAACAACCAACCCTCCGATAACAACCAACCCTC
>JBDNHG010000545.1:0-5433 GCA_041688925.1 Acidimicrobiales bacterium
CTACCACGGCCTCACCTATGGTGCCGAAGCCACCACAGCGCTTTCACACAGCGACGATGTTCTGGTCGTGAACAGCTTTTCGAAGTACTTCTCGATGACTGGCTGGCGTCTCGGCTGGTTGGTCGTTCCCGAGAACTGCGTGGCGCCGGTCGTGCGGTTTGCCGCCAATCTGTTGCTTGGTCCACAAACGCTGTCCCAACTCGCCGGCGTTGCTGCGTTTGATTGCCACGACGAGCTGCAAGGACATCTCGTTCGGTATGCGCACAATCGCCAACTGCTGCTCGACGGCCTTCGTGCTGCCGGGCTCGACCGTCTCGCTCCGGCCGAAGGAGCGTTTTACGTCTACGCCGACATTTCTGATGTTGCGGCGAGCAGCACTGACCTGTGTGTCGAGTGGCTCGCTGACTATGGCATAGCGGCAACACCCGGCACTGATTTCGACCCATTCGACGGCGAACGATACGTGCGCTTCTCGTTCTGCGGTGGAACCAACAGCATCGAACGAGGCGTCGAGTTACTGCAAAAGTGGCGGCGCGATCGAAGCTGAGCCGCCCTGCTCTTGCAGCGGCCGTCAACGTTTTGTGTTGCGCTGGCAGCCCGTTAGAAGACCGACTCGTCGATTCTGTCGATCAGTTGCCAACGCAATGCCTGATCGGCATTGATGGTGCGACCGGTGATTGCCAGCCACGCGGCCCGATGTCGTCCGCAACGGCGCGTGACGCTGACGGTTCCGCCGGCACCCGGCACGAGACCGAACCCGATCTCGGGAAGCCGGAACGTAGCGTCGGGATGAGCGATGAGCGAGCTGCTGAACGCCGGCAACTCGATACCGGCGCCGACACACGAGCCATGCACATGGAAACGAACCCGACCGGCGACGCGGTGGGTGAGCGCAGGCAGGCTGCGCAGCATGCGCACCTGGTGGCCAACAGCGGGTGACGGTGTCGACCCGAACTCGTCGAGATCGCCGCCGGCGCAGAAGTTGCTGCCGGCACCGACAACGAGTGCGCCATCGAGCGAGCGATCGAGGTCAAGCCACTCGAATGCCTGTGTCAGCTGGTCTCGCATCGCGACATTCACTGCGTTGCGTTTGTGGGGCCGTTGCAGGGTTATTCGTAACAACGAACCAACGAGCTCGGTCTCGACTGCCTGCTCGTCAGCAACTGCGGCGAGACCAGCCGGCCGTGCTGCCAGCCATTGCGTGAACACGTCGCTGGTTTGCAGCATCGCATAGGTCAACGACTCGAGGTGAAGCGCCTGCTCGATGGGCAGGTCGTGCGATGTGCGCAGTAGCCGCACAAGCGCCACCGCAGCCATCGGGCTCGACTCGATCGCTTCGTGCAGCTCGCTCAGAGACGCATCGATGTCGGTGACGTCGACGACGGCATCAGAATCGGTGTGATCTCCGATGAGAACATCAAAGGCGTCGGCGAGCGAAGCAAAAACAGGATCGAGGTGATCGTCGACTACGGCAACGTTCACCCACGGCGAACCCAAGATGAGTCGCTGCAACTCGTCGTCTTGCTCATCGATTCGAAACGAGCGGGGGAGTCCCCGAAGATCGATAGCGATCATCGGGACAGCCCCGCCGCCGATCTCGGCGATGGATGCCCATCGTCGAGCGAGCGCAAGCCCGTCGGCCGCGCTCAGTAACAAGTCAAGACTCGGTGAGCTCGGCCCGCAGAACCCGACGCAGCAACTTGCCGGTGTCGTTGTACGGCAGCTCTTCGCGATACAAGATCGTGTCAGGCGAGCGCGATGACCGAAGTCGCTCAGACACAAGCGCCTTGAGCTCTTCTGCGGTCGCTGTTCCAACGATGACCGCCCCGATCGTCTCGCCCCACTGATCGCTGGGCACGCCAATGACGGCCGCGTCAGTGACGCCGGGATGTGCCAAGAGCACGTCTTCGATCTCGCCGGGCGAGATGTTTTCGCCGCCACGCACGATCACGTCGTCGAGCCGGCCCGTGACGTAGAGGTACCCGTCGTCATCGAGTTCGCCGCCATCGTTGGTTGGGAACCAACCCTCGGCGGTCAGTTTCGAACCCTGTTGGAGGTATTCGCCAGCGACCTGTTCGCCGCGTACCCAGACCTCGCCTGGCGTGCCGGGACCAACCGGTTGGCCTTCGTCGTCGCGGATCGACACCTCGAGCGTCGGCAGTGGCTGGCCGACCGATGTGAGCCGGCGGCGCACTGCTGGGTCGTCGCTCGAGTGAGCGGCACGGTGGTCATCGGGGCCGAGCAACGAGATCGTCGAACTGGTCTCGGTCAGGCCATAGGCATTGACGAAGCGAGTTTCGGGAAAGAGTGTGAGTGCCCGGTCGATGACTGGCAGTGGCATGCGACCGCCGCCGTAGGACAGTGCCCGCAGGCTGGGCAGTTCGATCGAGCGAGCCGTCATGCGGTCGACGATGCGGGCCAACATGGTGGGAACCACCATGGTGTGGGTCACATTTTCGGCAAGGACCAGGTCGATCCATGTGTCGGCATCGAAGTTCGCGAGCTGCACGATGCGGCGTCCGGCGTAGACCGAACTCAGGATCGCTGCAAGACCGGCGATGTGATAGGGCGGTACAGAAACCAGAGTGGCTTCGTCTTCGCCGGCACCCATGAATTCGACCGAGCCGAGAATGTAACCAACCAGGTTCTTGTGGCGAAGCACCGCAGCCTTGGGAGCACCAGTGGTGCCGCTGGTGTACAGCAACACGGCGATGTCCTCGGGGTCCATCGACCACGCAGACGGTTCGAGGGTATCGCCGTCGAGCGTTGCGGTCAGGAACTGGTCTCGATTGGTGACGTGCAGACCTTGGGTCGAGCTGACACGTTGTGCCTGGTCATCGCCGACCACCAGTGATGCCGGAGCCGTGCGTTCGGCCAAGGCAACGAGGTCGTCGTCGGCGAGCCGATAGTTCAGGGGCACGAATGGCTGCCCGGCGTACGCGGCGCCAAACAGCGCGACCGGCAGAGCGGGAGAGCTGATGTCGAGGAACGCCACCCGCTCTGTGCCGGCTGCCGAGAAGGCATGGCCAGCTCGGGCCGCTCGGTCGAGCAGTTGGGCATAGGTGAGGCCGTTGTCGACAGAGCCGACTGCTATTCGGTCACCGAAGCCGCTTACTGCCATGTCGAGGAGCATCAAAATATTCACGTTGTCAACTCGGTTCGAGATTCAGTCGGAGGCTGGTAGCGGTTTGGCTTCTTTCAAGCCCATGGGTGTTTGGCCGAGGCCGAGGGAACCATCGCCGGGTTTGGTGCACAGCACTTCGACAGCGCCGTCGTCGTCGCAGTAGCGCTTGCCGAGCATGGTGCCTTCGGACAGGCCATCGGCTGCTGTTCCGCCGCCCCCATCTTCGCCAGGGACGAGCATCGAAACACCGCCGCACGTCAAGTCGACGTCGCCGCTGCCGGCAACAACAATCACCTCAGTTGAACAGACAGCGCTGCTCAGTTTCAACCCGGGTCGCAATTCCACAAAATCTCCTAAGTAACGATCACGTTCAGCAAGAGAATGTAGCTCAGTGAGAGCGCTGCCCGAAACTGAGATCAATGCTTGTTGGCCGCGGACCCACACGCAACTGCTTTGGCGGCGCCGAGGCGGCCCATCAACGGTCAGGCACTGAAGTCAACGGGACCTTCGCCGGTGGGTTCTGGGCCAGTGGACAGATGGATGATGCCGTCGGTCTCGGTCTGCCCAGGAACGTCGGAAGGGGTCCAGTGCAGATACATCGGCGCCTCATGGCGCAGGAGGTCGAGCCACACGCCATATTCTTCTGAGGGCAAGTGGGCGCGCACACTGTCGGCGCTTCCGAGTGTGTTGAATCCCGCACCTTGTTCGCCGAAACGGTCAGAAAAATAGATCTCGCTGCGTCGTTCGGTGTCGTTGGACTGCGCCGCGAGAAGGCGGTGCGAAAGCACGATCAGCCGATCGGTGCCCAACGGGCCCAACCGCCCGACGTGGACGGTGTAGCTAGAAATTAGTGCGCTTGGCATGGCGTCTCCCGATGGCGGTGGCGGTCAGAGGCTAACCACATCGGCAGCGACGAGCCAGTACCGTGCCACCGTGCGTTCGCGACTTGGTGTGCTAGTACTCGTGGTTGGAGTGTTGTGTGGCGCTTGCAGCGCCTCGACCGAGATCCTGGCAGTTGACCCAGTCTCTGACGTCGGCGGCACTGATGCGGCCGTTACCTCAACCGGCGTGATCGACGGCGACTTGTCCTCCGATGTCATCTACCAGACGATCGAGAACTCGATCGTCTTCGTTCTGGCACCCGATGAACTCTCATCAGGTAGCGGCATCGTCATCGACGGTGGATGGATCCTGACGAACGCTCATGTGGTCGATCGCCACGAGTCGGTACGCATCGGCCGCAGCGACGGGGTCGATCTGGGCCTGTACCCGGTTCATGCGGTCGACTGGATTTTCGACCTAGCGTTGGTCGGGCCGGTCGATGATGCGGCGCTCGTTCCGATTCAACGAGGCGCATCGGCCGATTTGTCCCTCGGTTCGCGGGTGCTGCTGGTGGGGTTCCCCGACGAAGACTCGGTCGCTCCGACCCCGACGCTCACCCAGGGAATCGTGAGCCGGCGCCGATTCATGGCGCTGGGCGATTACCCCTTCTTGCAGGTCGATGCCACCATTGCACCCGGACAGAGCGGCGGCGCGCTGGTCAATGGGCGCGGCGAACTCGTCGGAATCAGCGGCCTCGAGTTCGGCGAAGGCGAATTCGGCTTGGCCTTTGCGTCTGACCCGATGTGGCCACGGATCGACGACATGATCGCCGCTGGAGGCACAGACCTGCCGTCGGGCGCACCGCAGTTCGAGCTGAGCGGGCAGGTCGGGCCGTTGCGCAACTTCGGCTTCACCGTCGAGGTTGATGCATCAGGTTCGATCGACATGAACGTCGCCTCGCCCGCCGATGTGTGGGTCGATGTGCAAAGTCTCGGTGGTGCCACCGTGACCCAGTCACAAGATTCGCTCGATCCGTTCCGGGTCCGCGGCGTCGACACACAGCTCTACTTCGATGAACTCACCGAGGGCGGCGAAGACGTCATTGGCTCGGTCGACCCCGGTACCTACCAGGTGGTCATCGGCTCGTTCGGCGAGCTGATCGATGACGTCGAGGTCACGTCAGCCAACGCCCTGCGCATGTTCGCCGACGTCGAAGAATCGCGGATCTTGCCCGTGGGCCAAATCGTCGAGGGTGACTTCGACTGGATTCGCGACATCGACCAATGGGAACTGCCGCTCACCGCAGGGCAACAAGTCGTGATCACCTCCGACGGCATCGCCGACACAGTGTTGGTCGTGCGTCTCGACGACGTCGTCATTGCCGGCAGCGATGACGAAGGCCTTGGCCTGTTCGGTACTGGTTCGCAGGTCGTATTCACTGCCGAAGAGTCCGGCACCTACACCGTCGAGATCGGCACCTATGACCA
>JBDNHG010000546.1:0-7153 GCA_041688925.1 Acidimicrobiales bacterium
ATCGAGTGTTCTCGGTGAGCGATCCATCGAACAGATCGAGTTCCTGCGGGTGGGTCTCGCTGAGTGGCTTACCCGGCAGCGGTGGAACGTTCTCGATCATCGTCCCCGGCATAGACAGGGCAGCAGCTATGACCGGCTCGTTGTCCTTGTCGAGGTCGATCAGCTTGGCATAACAGCCGTCTTCGAAGTTCGAGACACCGTCGTCGGTCCAGACGTGTTCGTCGTCGCCGATCAGCAGGCGGTCAGGGTCTGCAGACAACGTGGTCTTGCCCGTGCCCGAGAGGCCAAACAAGATGGCGGCGTCGTTGTCGGCGCCAACATTCGCCGAGCAGTGCATGGTCAGCTGGCCTTGGGCAGGCAAAGCGAAATTCATGACGGTGAACATGGTCTTCTTGACCACACCGCAGTAGTCGGCGCGACCAACGACAAGGCCGATCTTGTTCTTGATGTCCATGATTACGGCGCGCTCACTGGCCGTGCCGTCGCGCTCGGGATCGCAGCGGAAGGAGGGCACGTTGATCATGGTCCAGCCGTCGGTCTCACGGTCGATGTCGTCGCGGACATTCTTGGGAAACATGATGTTGGCGAAGTATGCGTGGGTGGCGTACTCGCCTACGAAGCGGTAAGGCTTGGCGAACTTGGGGTCCCAGCCACAGAACACGTCGGTCGAGTAGAGCTCGGCATTCGTCTCGTTGAGGTGGTCGATTACCCGTGCCAGCAGGGCTTCGTACTTGGTTGGGTCGAACTGCTTGAAGTCTGGCTTCCACCAGATTTCATCGACGAGTTCTGGCCACGCAACAGCGAAGGTGTCTTGCACCGGACGGCCGGTACAGGTTGGATCCGCGTAGTACATCAGCGGGCCGTCGTCGCCGAGCACCGTTGCATATGCCTTTTGGGCATCGTCGGGGCCGTCGAGATCGATGCGGCCGCGATCGTTCGCTATTGCTGCGTGGAACAACTCGTTCTGGCTCAGTCCGTACTTGAGTCGTACGTTTGTGAGTCCGAACTTGGCTGCCAATTGGTCGGCAACCGTCGTTGATTCGAGAGTCATGGTCATTTCCGAGCGCCTTTGATCGGGAACAGATTTCAATTGTTAGGGGGTGTTCGTTGGGTTACTGCAGGAAGTCAGGTGTTCCCATATCGATTTCAGAACCGAGACGCAGGCGTGTTGCCCGGCCATCGTCATCGAGGTCGAATACCACTCGCTGGCCTTGGCGCAGCATGCGGAAAACGGATCCTTCGAGGGCGACGGGCGACAGGTCGAACTCAGAGAAGTCGACGTCGGACATCAGCACACCATCTTTGGTGACCGGGTCATATGACTTGACTACGCCTTGCATGATCGTCTGCTTCTAGGTCTGTCGTCGATGAACTCAACGACCCTACCAACATGGGACCGCAGAGTACATGCATGCCCACGCTTGTTTTCCTTGCACAGGGCTCGCAGCCAGCCCAGACGAGACTGCCAGACGACTGCCAGACGACTGCACCGTCTGCCGTTGGTCACGTGTGCCGGCCATGCTGACAATTTCGCTAACGGTGGCTTGAGGTTTGTGCGTTGTTAACACTCAACCGGGCGCCGCCGACCTCGTCATTGGACTCCTTGCCATTGGCTGACGGCGTCCGCTGATGCGGGACGCATCGCAGATCGCAGGGTGGATGACCAACGGCCCACGGGTGTCGCCCGGCAGGATCGAGGGAAAGCCACACAGGCACTACAGACAGCGCTCTGATTCAGAAACAACGCCTTCACCCAACGTTCACTCAATGATTTGACGCCGTTCAGCCGGGTCGATCACTGTTCATGTTTGTGAGACCAACGCGGACCTGAAACAGTGATTGCACGGGGTCGGCGGTGTCCCGATGACTCAGCGCGAGCTCATCCTCTACCTCACCCCGGCCGGACAGCTGGCCGAACAATGCGACGAGTTCCTGCGCGTCTCGGGCGCACGCTTTGGCCTGAACGAGGACCACGCCTATCCGCCCCACGTGACGTTGACGGGCTTCTTCCACAGAGACACCAATCGGTGCGACGCAGTGCGAGCTGAAATCGACGGTGCACTGGTGACCTTCGGCAGGATTCCTGCCGATGCGGTGCGTAACGTCGGGCTGCATGTGGTCGACTCGTGGGTCGGCCTCGAAATCGAGTCGACATGGGCGAAGCAGCTGACTGCCCATGCCGTGGACGCACATCGAGCACTTGGGGACGAAGACAGACTTCGGCCGAAGGACTGGCTACATCTGAGCCTGGCATACGGTCTCAACGACTCGCAGAACCCGAACGATTCTGTGACCATGGCGCACGAGCTTGTCGACCCCGAGGCAGCGGTCGCGCCCGATTTCACCCGGTCGTGGTGACGACCGCGCAGCACCCGGCTTCTGGCGGAAGCTTGCAGCCGATGATGTAGTTCGACACTCAGGTTGCAATGTGCCACGCACGACGAACGGCATCCCACGGGTTGGTGGTGTGGGCCTACGGTGTCGTCATGACCGATGAGCTCATCCAACGACGTCGCAACCTGTCGGCATTGTGTCGACGGGTCCAAGGGGCCGAGCCCGAGCCTGCCTTCGCTGAGCTCGAACGAGTGGCCTCGTGGTGCAAGACGAATGATGTACAAGCCGATGTCTATGGTGATGGAACTAGTCTTGCGGCTTTCGAACAGCGCGTCGCCGACATGCTCGGGTATCCGGCCGCTCGCTTCCTGCCGACGGGAACCATGGCGCAGCAAATTGCCGCCCGCATTTGGTCCGAACGCGCCGGCGTCAACCGCATCGGCATGCACCCGACGTGCCATCTGGAACTACACGAACAACGCGGCTATCGGCGGCTGCACGGTCTCGATGCTGTGTTCGTGGGCCAGGCCCGAGGGCCGATGACCAGCGCAGATCTCGACGACGCGCCCGAATCGATGAGCACACTCATCATCGAACTCCCGACGCGCGAGAACGGCGGACAACTCGCGCCATGGGATGACCTGGTCTCGTTGTGCGAATCTGCCAGAGAGCAGGGCATCGCAACCCATCTCGACGGTGCTCGTCTGTGGGAAGCCGCTGCGGGCTACGACCGGCCGATCGACGAGATCTGTGAACTTTTCGATTCGACCTATGTGTCGTTCTACAAGGGCATCGGCGCATTGCCCGGTTCAATGCTGGCCGGACCCGCCGACTTCATCGACGAAGCCAAGCTCTGGCAACGCCGACACGGAGGAAGCCAGTACAACTCGATGGCGAATTGGGTGTCTGCAGCGATGCGGCTCGACCCGCAGATCGCCAAAATGCCCGCCTATCGGGAACGAGCCATCGAGCTCGCCGCAGCTCTGTCGGCTCTCGACGGCCTGCAAATCAATCCTGCTGTACCTCAGGTCAATATGTTCCACGTCTTCTTAGACGGCGAGCTCGAGTCGCTGTTGCTGGCTCGCGATGCGATCGCCGACGAACAGAATCTGTGGCTCTTCGGCGGTCTCCAGCCGACCGATGTCGCCGACGTTCACAAGTTCGAGCTCACCGTCGGCGACGCAGCGTTAAATCTCGACGACACCGAGATCGTGGCAGCATTCGAGGCGCTGCTCGCCTCACTTCTGGTCGCGGACTGACCCCCCGATTCAGTAGTCGCCGAATTCGAACGAGCCGCCAACCATTGTTGCGAGCACCTTTGTCTGGTCGATCGTTGTTGGATCAATGGTGGTGACGTCACGGTCGAGCACGGTGAGGTCGGCGAGTTTGCCGACTGTGATCGAGCCCTTGTGTTTCTCGTCGAACGATGCATGCGCCGACGACAACGTGTAGGACTCGAGGGCTTGCTCGGCCGTCAGAGCCTCTTGCGAATTGAACGGTTCGCCATCGCCCGTGCGCTGGTTCACCAAGTCGTGCAGGCCCAGCAGGGGAGCACCGTTGACCACCGGCCGGTCAGAACTGCCAGGAAGAACAATGCCGGCATCAAGGAAACTGCGCATGCGGTAGCAGTCGGGTTTACGTGAACCGATAGCGCGTGCCATGCCATCACCGATCTCGCTGATGAATCGAGCTTGCGGGATCGGAATGATGCCGAGTCGTGCAATGCGAGCGACGTCGGAGGCACGGGTCATCCCGCAGTGTTCGATGCGATGCCGGGCATTCGCACGCGGGTAGCGGTCTTGGGCAGCGGTGTAACCGTCGATGACCGACGAAACAGCGCGGTCACCGATCGCGTGCACCGCGACCTGCCACCCCGAGCGGTGGGCCTTCATGATCAGGCCGTGCAATCGGGCCTCGTCCATCTGGAAGTAGCCGTTGTTGCCGGGTTCGCCTTCGAAGTCATCGAACATCGCGGCGGTGCGGCCAATGAGCGAGCCGTCGGCGAAGATTTTGACGGCGCCGAACTTGAGCCAGTCGTCGCCGAAACCCGAATGCAGGCCGAGGTCGAGCACAAAAGGTTCGTCGTCGTCGACGTGGTGATCGGTCGCATGAAGCGTCTCGACCGCTGGCATCAACGTGACCCGCACGCGGAGTCTGCCGTCGCGCCGAGCCTGCTGATAGGCGGCAAGTTCCAGCGGTTCCTTGGTGCCGAGGATGCCGCCGACACCAGCTTCTTGGCAGCTGGTGATGCCCTCGCTGAGATACCGGTCAGACGCAGCGCCAAGGTTCTGCACCATGTCGGCGATGGCCCGCGGGTGCAACAGGCCGCGAGCCAGCGTCTGCGCCTGTTCCTCGAGCAGCCCATTGGGCTCGCCGTTCTCGTCGAGCGCCACGACGCCGCCTTCGGGAACATCAACCTCGCCGACCCGGGCCAAGCGCATGGCAGCGGTGTTGACGACGCAGAAGTGGCCTGACGTGTGGTTCAACAGCACCGGATTGTCGGGGCTGACGGCGTCGAGTTCACGCCGGGTGGGATGGCGTCGCTCGGCGAGCTTGTTGTCGTCATAGCCCGTGCCGATGACCCAGACGCCCGCTGGTGTCTCGGCGGCCCGGCGAGCGATCGCGTCAATAATCTCTTCGACCGACTTGGCGACGCCAGGCTGAATCGGCACCTCGTTGAGGCTTGCGCCATAGGCGCCCATGTGATTGTGGGCATCGTTGAATCCGGGCACGACGGTTGCGCCGTCCATATCGAGATGGCGGGCGCCGGTCGTAGCGAACGCATAGCGGTCACCAACGCCAACGATGCGGTCGCCCAAAATGGCGATGCTCACCGCCCGGGGAAGCGACGCGTCGACCGTCAGCACATTCGCGTTGTCGAGAACAGATCGGGCTTTACCAGCGTCATGGGGCGACGTTAGCCCGTCCGCTCGTCTCGTTCCGTGTGTCCGCTGTGCCACCATCGCGGTGGGCAGAGTCGGTGGCCCCTTGTGCGTCGAAAAACCCAAATTGGTGGGGCGCAGACGCAATCATCTGGCTCAGCGATCCAGTTTGCGCGTTCCGCGCATACTATTGCGGCCGTGTCTGTGGCCCAGCGACTTGGCGCGCAAGAGATCCGAACAGTTATTGCGACCTTCCGCGATCTGTTGATGGGTCATAAGGAAATGATCAACGCGCTCAATGTGTATCCCGTACCCGACGGTGACACCGGCACGAACATGTCGCTCACGCTCGAATCTGTTTGTGTGGAACTCGAAGGCGCCGAAGACATCGAGGCAGTCTGCAAGGCAATCAGCCACGGATCCCTGATGGGGGCTCGGGGCAACTCGGGCGTGATCATGTCGCAGATCCTGCGCGGTCTCGCCGACACGGTGCGCGTCGAAAGTGCGGCCGATGCGGCCGATGCCGCAACGTGGGCCAAGGCGTTCACCATTGCCGCCGAGGCCGCGTATGGCGCCGTCCAGCGACCGGTCGAAGGCACGATCTTGACGGTGGTTCGCGAGGTCGCCGAAGGAGCCACCGCAGCCGCCGATGCAGGCGCTGACCTCGTTGGCACCCTCGAAGCGGGCCAAGCGCAAGGTCAAGATGCGCTGGCCCGTACGCCTGACATGTTGAAGGTGCTGAAAGACGCCGGCGTTGTCGACGCCGGCGGGCAAGGCCTGCTGCTGCTCGTTGATGCATTGCTTCATGTCGTCGACGGTCGCGCTCTGCCCGTTGCGCCCACCGACTTCGTCCGTGTGTCTCAGGCCCCCGCTCCAGCCAAGGCAACAGACGGCGAGAAGAGCATCGCCGATCTGCGCTACGAGGTCATGTTCTTCCTCGACGCCAACGATGATCGCATTGGCGAGTTCCGTTCGGCGTGGGCCGACATCGGCGACTCGATCGTGGTCGTCGGAGGCGATGGCATCTGGAACTGTCATATCCACAGCGACGACATCGGCGCGTGCATCGAAGCCGGCATCGCTGTCGGGCGGCCGCACAAGATCCGCGTCACCGATCTGCTCGAAGAACTCGAACACATGGAGACGCTGGTTGATCCCAACGCTCCTGCTGCGCCCTCAGACGGCGAGGCGACCATCGTCGTCAACGCCACAGAACAATCACGCTGCGGTGTGATTACGGTCGGTGTCGGCGAAGGCATCCGTGCCATCTTCGAATCGCTCGGCGCCAGCGCCATGGTGCTGGGTGGCCAGACCATGAACCCGCCGACCGAGTTGTTGCTGCACGCGGTGAACCAGGTGCCGGCCGACGAAGTACTGCTTCTGCCGAATAACAAGAACATCATCCCGGTGGCCAACCAGGTCGATGCACACACCGACAAGATCGTGCGAGTCGTTCCGACAAGAAGCATCACCGAGGGGTTTGCAGCCCTGCTTGAATTCGATCCCGAAGCGAGCGCCGACGACAATGCGGCAGCGATGACCGAAGCCGCGGCCACCATCGTCGCCGGCGAAGTCACCCAAGCCGTCCGCGACGCGAACAGCGACGCCGGGCCAGTAACCGCCGGCGACTACATTGGCATCGGCCCCGCGGGTATCACCGCCGTAGCATCCGACGTCGTGACGGCAACCACCGACCTCATCGAAGCGCTGCTCAAAGATGACCATGAACTCATCACGCTCATCGCTGGCAACGGGGCTACCGAAGCCGGAACGTCGCTGATCCAGGCATGGCTAGAAGAGAACCACGAAAAGCTCGACATCGAAGTACACCAGGGCGAACAGCCCCTCTACCACTACTACTTGGGCATTGAATAGGGGTAGCCCGCCTTTTTCGCTGAGGCGAAAAATGCTGTTTTGGAGTTGTCACCTCGACGGTC
>JBDNHG010000547.1:0-2607 GCA_041688925.1 Acidimicrobiales bacterium
AAGGCTCCCAAGGTGCCGACCATGTTGCACTTCGGCGCGCTCGATGCCCACATCCCGATCGACGGTGTTCACGAAGTCGCAGCGATGTACCCCGACGTTGCCGTCCATATCTACGACGACGCCGATCATGGTTTCAACTGCGACGTCCGCTCGTCGAGCCATCCCGAGTCGGCAACTATTGCGCTCGGCCGCACCCTCGAGTTCTTCCGACAGCACGGCGTTGTCTGACGCTAAAACTTCGACGCGCGAAGTCAAGCGGCGCGGAGCATGTACTGGCTAGTGTGACCCCGATGTCTGAAACAAACTCGTTGAAATTCGGTCGGCAGATGGTCGCCATCCCTGGCCCATCGATCATGCCCGACCGGGTGCTGGCCGCGTTTGCGCAACCCATGCCCGACCTCTACGAAGGTCCATTGGTCGAGGAACAGACCGAAGTGCGCGAACGCCTGCCCGGTATCGCCATGGCCGAAGGCGAGTGCTTCATCGTCATTGGCAACGGTCATGCCGCATGGCAGATGGCGACCTCGAACACACTCGCGGCGGGCGACAAGGTGCTGGTCGCCGAAGCCGGACGCTTTGCGACGGCGTGGGGCATGTACACCGCGGTGTCCAATGTCGAGGTCGAGGCGCTCGCTGGCACCGACCGAGACCCGGTCGATCCAGCCGCACTCGAAGCGCGGTTGGCCGCAGACCCCAATCATGAGATCAAGGCCGTGCTCGTTGCCCACGTCGACACGGCCAGTTCGGTTCGCAACAATATTCCCGCCTTGCGGCTGGCTATCGATGCCGCTAAGCACCCTGCGCTCTTGATGGTCGACTGCATCGCCTCGATGGGATGCGAAGAATTCCGCATGGATGAATGGGGCGTCGACATAGCGATCGCCGGCTGCCAGAAAGGGCTCATGGTGCCTCCCGGTATCTCGTTTGTCTGGGCCGGTGAACGGGCGTTGGCCGCCCACGAGCGTGCTAATCGGCGAGTCGGCTACTTCGACTGGGAATCCCGTCGCGACACCACGAACATGTACAACTATTACGCGGGCACACCTCCGATAGCGCACATACGAGGGCTGCGCGAAGCGTTGAAGATGATCGACGAAGAGGGTGGCCTCGAAGCCACGTGGCGTCGTCACGAGATCCTCGCTGCGGGCGTGAAGGCCGCCGTCGACGCATGGTCGACGCCTGATGGTCTCGAGTTCTCGATTCTTGATCCTGACGCTCGGTCGAACTGCGTGACCACTGTGTTGACCGGGTCGGTCGATTCGGCCGCGCTCCGTCATATGTGTGAGCACAGTGCTGGGCTGATCCTTGGCCTCGGCATTGCTGGCATCGCTGGTATCGACGCCTTCAGGCTGGCCCATATGGGCCATCTCAACCCGCCGATGATCCTCGGATCTATCGCCACGATCGAAGCGGCGCTGCACGCATTGAATGCGCCAATGGGCGGTTCTGGCATCGCCGCTGCCGCTGCCGCAATCGGCCAGCACCTGTAGCAGTGGTCTCCGATCCTGATGCTCGTGAATCGCCAGCCCGCCGATGAGCGACCCACGTAGCACAGCGGTCCAGGTTGAGGCAGAGGCCGTGGCCGCTTCGACCGACTTCGATGTGATCGTTGTCGGCGCCGGGGTCGGCGGGTTGTGCGCCGCCAGCCAACTCGTTCAGGCAGCGAAGCGGGTCGTGGTGCTCGAAGGACGAAACCGGGTTGGGGGCCGACTGCTCTCGAAGGATGCTGGTTTGAGCACGCCGCTCGATCTCGGGGCGACGTGGTTCTGGCCCAGCGAACCAAGGGTCATGAGACTCATTGATGAACTCGACATCGCTGTCTTTCCGCACTATAGCGCGGGCGATGCCATGTATCACGATCCTTCTGGATCTCGACGAATGGATGGCAACGCACTCTCTAGCCCGAGTGGACGATTTGCGGCCGGTGCCGACAGCTTGACGACGGCGTTGGCCGAGTGGCTTCCCCCGGACACAATCAGGCTCAACTATGTCGTCGAATCGATCGATGCCACCGGCCCAAAGCTGGCTGTCATAACTGGCAAATCGACGTTCACGGCTCGCCACGTCGTGCTCGCCGTGCCGCCAGCGCTCGCTGTGAACGCAATCACCTTCGTTCCACCTCTACCTGATCGAGTTGGCAATGTCGCGGCGGCAACGCCGGTATGGATGGGCGCCATCACCAAGGTGGTCGTGCGGTACCAAACACCGTTTTGGCGCGATGTCGGGCTTGCCGGGTCAGCGATAAGTCATTACGGGCCGATGCGCGAGTTGCACGACATGAGTGGCCCCGCCGGAAGTCCGGCGGCCCTGTTCGGATTCGTGCCGGCGATCACGGGTGCTCCGACCGTGACCGAAGACGCAATAGCCCGGCAGCTGGTAGAGATCTTTGGCCCTTCAGCAGCCGAGATGCTTGAGATCATCATCCATGATTGGCGTGACGAGCCGCTGACCTCGCCACCAAACGTCGAACAGCTGACGGCATTCAAACTGTTCGGACACGAGATCTATCGAACGCCTACTCTCGACGGACGCTTGCACTGGGCGTCGACCGAGACGGCAGCGCACAGCCCCGGTCATATTGAAGGCGCCATCGACGCAGCGAATCGG
>JBDNHG010000548.1:0-9985 GCA_041688925.1 Acidimicrobiales bacterium
CGAAACGCTGTTTTCGAGTTGCCGCCGTTCGCTTCGCTCACTAACCGAGTTGTTCGCCGGGGCTCACAACTCGCGCGGCACGTGCTGTGCGAGCAGCCGTCCGCTCCGCTCGGTTTTGTGCACTCCCCTGGGGAGTGCACAAAACCAGTGCACGCGGTTTAGTGGGTGATGCCGGCTTGGTGGCGCAGGAAGGAGTGCACCGCTCGGTTGAATACCTTGGCGTCGGTGACAACGGCGCCGTGGGCCGCTCCGGAGATGACTTGGAGGTGGGATCGTGTGATGCGGTGCGCAATCTCTTCGCTGTCGGCGACCGGTGTCAGAATGTCTTGGCTTCCAACAATCACCAACGTCTCGACATCGACCGCACGCAGTTCTTCGTGCACCTCTTCGCTGATACTCGCGAGCGCATGAATCTGACCGAGGATGCCGTGCGCAGGTGCTCGCACGAGCAACGGTGCAAAAGCAGGTGCCAAAGGTGTGATCCAGCGCAAGTGCCGCGCCGCGGCGACCCATCGCAGATTCTCTTGCGCAAAGGCTCGGGCGCCTCGCACCTCGACGAGCTGGATCCACTCACCGAGTACCTCTCGCCGCCAGTCCTTGATCCGACATGCGGTTGACGCCAGGACCAGCGAACGCACCCGTTCAGGGCAGGTCACGGCAAGCAGTTGGGCCAACACCCCGCCGAGTGAATAGCCCATGACATGTGTCGAGTCGATTCCTTCGGCGTCGAGCACGGCCTCGATGTCTTGGACCATGGTCAACAACTCATAGGCGCCGTGCGGCTTGTCGCTCAGGCCAGCGCCGCGATTGTCGATCGAGACACAGCGGAAGTGACGAGCGAGCAGCGGCCGCTGCCGGATCCAGCCCCATCGGTCAATCGCCAACCCCATGATCAAGAGGAGAGGTTCGCCATCGGGTTTGCCGAAAGTGTCGTAGAAGATGCGAGTGCCGTCGACACTCCTGATCGCCGGCATCAGTCGACCTCGGCGGTTGGGTAGCGAGACAGCGGCGCCGAGCGATTGACGTCGACCTCGATGAGTCTGCCAGCCGAGTACAGATCTTCTAACGCCTCGGTTGTCGTGCGTGTCATTGTCACACCGAGGCCCGACAGATCTGACGATTCGACGATGCCGCCACGGCTCAGCAATTCGACGATGTGCTCTGGCAGTGGCGTGCCGGGTATCTCAGCCAGACTGCGGCCCAGCCGGAACAAGACCGGCAGCATGGGCAGTGGGATGCGGCGGCCGACGGTGATTGCTTGCAGCGGCGTCACGGGCCCTGATGCCATGACATTGAGCACGCCGTCATAACGATTGGTTGCTGCGGCCGCTATTGCTGCTGCCCCGTCGACCAGATGAACGACCCCGAATCGCCGAGCGGTGATTGGTACCGGCACGATGCGCAGCCGCAGGTAACGACCGAGCGGGTTCGGCAGGTGCGATGCCATGATCGGTGCGAGTCGCACGGCAGAAACCGTGGCGCCGAGCTTGGTCGCAACCTCGAAGCATCGTTCTTCGACTCGAGCCAGCATGTCGCCGAACGTCGAGGTTGGCCGCGGCAAGGTCGCAACGTTCGGCCGTTGCGGAGTGGCGCTGCCGCTTCCATAGACCGATACACCCGAGCGCACCGCAATGTGTTCGACGGTATCTATCTTGCTGATCGCACGAAGCAGGGTCTCGGTTCCGGCGACGGTGCGCGCCCGTGCCTGGCCAGGTGACGACCGCGCCCGTGGTTCGAACACCCACGCGTGAACGACGACGGTTGGCTTGAACTCGGCCACGATGCGCTCGACGCGGTCCGTGTCGTCGGGTCGGGCAAACTGGAAGTCGGCTCGACGCATCCAGCGGCGCGGCGGCTCGAGATCGAATCCGGCGATTGCCTCGATGTTGTCGTTGCGTTCAAGCACTCGAGTGACACTGGTGCCAATTGCTGAGCCCATCCCTGCGACCAATACACGCATCCAGCGACCCTACCGACGTCGTCGAGGGGATCGACCAGAGCCTCCGTTGACGATGTGACCAACGACACCTGAGAAGTGTGTCCTAGATCACAAATGTACGGGTCGGCGTGCGTCATAGTCAAGCCATGACCTACTCGCTCGTTGCCTGCACCCCGCAGCCTGACCCACCCCGGGTGCACATCGGCGGCAACGAGTTCCCAACCCAGTTCTAGGCGGCGGCCCAGAGGGCACTCAGTGAGTGCCCTAGCTAACACGGCAGCGCAGTGTTCGAGTCTCGGCTCGGGCACTGCGCAGTCGCGTGTCGCTAGAACCGGCGGTTCATTGCGGTTGAACCTGCAACCCGTGAAGGACGACCATCGCTCACGTGTCTGTCGTTCAGGAGGCCGATATGACTCGGGCAGGTGAGCCAACGGCGATACAGCCATCGGGAAGATCCTTTGTTACGACCGAGTTGGCTCCGACGCTCACACCCTGGCCGATCGTGACGCCCGGGGTCACCACTACACCGGTGGCCAGCCACGAGCGAGCGCCGATGACAACCTCGCGCTCGGGTGCTGCTTGGCGCCCTACGGGAAGTGAGGGGTCCTCGTTCGAGTGATTGTGGTCGGTCACATAGACGTTGGGACCGAAATACACGTCGTCGCCAATGGTGACACTCAGGTGCGCTGCAATCGACGAACCACGGCCGATGACACATCGATCACCGATGGTCAGCATGCGGTCGGCGATCAGTTCTTGATTCGGCACCATGCCGACGGTGATCGAACAGTGGGGACCAACCATCGAGTCGACACCCAGGTAGATCGCCTGCTCGCCGTAGAGCGCCGTTGGTGGGAAACAGATCAGTGACCCCCGTCCGAACGCACCGAACCGTTCGGCACGCCGAGTGCCCGCAACGATCGCAGCACGAATCGTCAGCCTCTCCCACAACCCAACCGCCAAGTCCGAAAAATGCACCCTCATACATCCCTTGTCTACCCGATCGAACGTGTACCTAGGTACACGTTCGATCTAGCGCGAGGCGCGAGCTGAAAGGCGGACTAATGGGGTTCGAAAGACGGCAGCGAAGCGATCCGGGACCGTAGAGGCGACAACTCGAAAACAGCGTTTCGGCGAGGAACGAGCCAAAAGGCGGACTACCAGCCCAGAACAAAATCCCCTGGGAAAGGCACGAGTTGTGAGCGCCAGCGAACAACTCGGTTAGAGACGAGGCCCCCAGGGCCGAGGAACGGCGACTACCCCCAGACTTCGGGGCGCAGGGTTGGGAAGAGTACGACGTCGCGGATGTTGGTCTGGTTGGTCAGCAGCATGACGAGACGGTCCATGCCGATGCCCAGGCCGCCGGTTGGTGGAAGGCCGTATTCGAGCGCCCGGATGTAGTCGCGGTCGACCGACATTGCTTCTGCGTCGCCCGCTGCGCCGTCGGCTTCTTGGGCCTCGAACCGCAGTTTCTGTTCGACGGGGTCGAGCAGCTCGCTGAACGCATTGCACAGCTCGCGTCCGGCGACGATGCCTTCGAAACGTTCGACGAAACCGTCGAGTTCGCGGTGGTCACGCGACAGAGGTGAGACTTCTTTGGGATAGTCCATGACGAAGACGGGGTCCCACAGCTTGGACTCGCACGTCTCTTCATAGATCTCGAGCAGCAGCTTGCCCGGCCCCCAGTAGTCCTTGACCGATACACCGAATCCAACAGCTGCGGCTCGCAACTCGTCGATGGGCTGGTCGAGGCTGAAGGACTGGCCGGTGTGTTCTTCGATCAATTCGAGCATGCTCGCCCGACGCCACGGCGCGGCCAGATTGAGTGGCTTGCCGTCCCATTCGAGATCGGTCGTGCCGTGCAGTTCGAGCGCGAGATGTTCGACGAGCTGCTCGACGAGTTCCATGATGTCGCCATAGTCGGCGTACGCCTGGTAGAGCTCGAGCATCGAGAACTCGGGATTGTGGCGAGTTGAAATGCCTTCGTTGCGGAACACGCGAGCGATCTCGAAGACCCGCTCGAAGCCACCAACGGTCAGGCGTTTGAGATAGAGCTCGGGGGCGATGCGCAAGAACAGCTCGGTGTCGAGCGCGTTGTGATGTGTCGTGAACGGGCGAGCCGCTGCTCCGCCGGGGATGGGGTGGAAGACCGGCGTTTCGACCTCGATGAAGTCGCGGTCTTCGAGCCAGCGGCGGGTCAACGACATGATCTTGGACCGGGCCGTGAAGGTGGCACGGGCTTCGTCGGTGACCCACAGGTCGACATAGCGCTGGCGATATCGCAGGTCGGGGTCGCTGATGCCGTGCCATTTGTCGGGGAAGGTGCGTGTGGTCTCGGCAAGCACCTGCCACTGGTCAACGCTGACCGACAACTCGCCTCGTTTGGTCTTCATGACCTGGCCGGTCACGCCGATCCAGTCACCGAGGCTCAGGCTGGTGAAGTCGTCGAAGTCAGGGGTTTTGTTGGCACGAGCGAACAGCTGGATGCGCGCCGTCGAGTCGGCGAGGACGCCGAACGCCAGCTTCCCCTGACCGCGGCGCAGCATGAGCCGGCCGGCGATCGTAACGGTCTCGCCAGATTCGGCGCCGTCCTCGAGGTCACCGAACTTGTCGATGATCGCCTGGTTCGCCGTGTCTCGCTCGAAGCGATAGGGGATGATGTGTTCGGTTGGCGCGGTGGCATCGGCCGGGGTGGCCGATGCGTTGGTGCCATCGTCAGAGGTTGTTTCAGTCATTGGTTCTTTTGCCAGATCAGTCGCAGCCCGTGAAGGGTAAGCCACGGTTCGACTTCGTCCACGACCTTTGTGTGGGGGGCGATCATTCCGGCGAGTCCGCCGGTGGCGACGACCGTGCATTCGCCGATCTCTTCAACGAAGCGTGCGCACAGGCCATCGACCTGGGCCGCGTAGCCGTAGAGCACGCCCGAACGAATTGATTCACCGGTGTTTTTGCCGATCACATTGCGGGGTTCGGTGAGCTCAACCGTGCTCAACGCAGCTGCTTTGCCGACGAGGGCTTCGAGGCTGACTTCGACGCCGGGCGATATGGAACCGCCGAGATATTCGCCCTCGGCCGAGATCACATCGAGGGTGGTGGCCGTGCCGAAGTCGACAACGATGCTCGGGCCTCCGTAGAGGTCGAACACCGCTGCACCGTTGGCGATGCGGTCGGCGCCGACCTCGCGTGGGTTGTCGTAGCGGATCGCCAGCCCGGTTTTTACGCCGGGACCAACCACGACGGGTTCGGTGCGCATGTGTTTCTTGACCATGTGCCGCAAGCTCGACGTCACAACCGGAACACCCGACGCGATCGCAACGCCGTCGATCTTTGAGAACGGGCAATCGACCGAAGTCAAGAGCCCTGATAGGAGGACAGCCAACTCGTCTTCGGTGCGTGTGTGCACCGTCGACAGCCGCCACGGGCCTATCAGCCCGCCATCTGCGACCGACATGTCACCATCATGGCCGTAGACACCAACGACGGTCTGGGTATTGCCGACATCGATGGCCAACAGCATGACAACGAACGCTAACGCTCGACCGCGTCGATCTCGATATCGAGTCCGATATCGAGCACCGGTGCCGAGTTGGTGAGTGCGCCGGATGAAACAAAGTCGACACCAGTGTCGGCGTAGCTCTCGATCGTTTCGATGGTGATGCCGCCCGAAGCTTCGACGATCGGTCGGCCGTCAGGTCGTTTGGGCCCGATCAGTGCCATGGCTTCGCGCACGGTGTCGGGCGACATGTTGTCGAGCAAGATCAGGTCGGCGTGGGCGGCGACTGCCTGTTCGACTTGGTCGAGTCGATCACATTCGACATGTAGCGGTCGACCTGGCCAACGGTCGCGGGCCTGCTCGATGGCTTCGGCGATGGACATGCCCACCAGATGGTTGTCTTTGAACATGAGCCAGCCGCTGAGGTTGCCGCGGTGGTTGCGGCCACCGCCGGCTCTCGTGGCCGCCTTTTCGAGACTGCGTAGCCCCGGCGTGGTCTTGCGGGTATCCCAGATGCCAATGCGGCCGTCGGCGATCTGCACGAACTCATTGACTCGCGTTGCGATGCCCGACAGGTGACCCATGAAGTTCAGCGCGGTTCGTTCGGCGGTGAGAATTGTGGCGAGCGGACCGCGCACGTCGGCGATCACCGAACCCGCTTCGAGCTCGTCGCCGTCGTCGAAATGCCACACGACTTCGATGTTCTCGTCGACCTGACGGAACGCCTCGGCAACGCAAGCACAGCCGGCGAGCCGTCCGGGTTTGCGGGCGCGCATCTGCGCTGTTGCGGAGATAGCCGGGTCGAGCATGCCCGACGTCATGTCGCCGAGCGGCTGAAGATCTTCGGCCAGGGCCCGGGCAACCGCCTCGACGACGTTGCCGTGTGGTGGATGGAAGTAACCGGGCATCAGCCGAATCCTCGAGAGTCTTGTTTGAGAGCGGTATCAATCGAGAGGGCTGCCGCAACCACCATCTGACGGAGGGGGTCGCCTAGCGGGCTGTGCACCTGCACCACATAGTTGTCGGCGGTGGTGAACGCCGTCTTCAGCACACCTTCGAATGTCTTGGTGATGCGGGCAATCTCATTGCCATGGGCGTCTTGGATATTGAAGTTCCAGGCCCGCCAGTTCTCCGCGTTGATCGAACCGATCTGTTCGCCATGTACGTTGAGCGCGAACTTGATCTTGCCGAGAGCGTTCTTCTGCGTGATCTCACCAATGGCTTGACCTGCGCCGTCTTCGACGACAACCCGAGACTTCAGGAACTTCGCCGGGCGGGTGAGCTTGAGCACGACATTGTTGTGCGAGTCGACGACCTGGAGATGGTGGGTGAAGAACTGATCGAGGCTTGATACGACCCGTACGATCTTCTTGAGCGTGCTCTGTCCGACCTGGCGGACCGAGCCGATCTGTGCGCCGTTACGGTCGAAGATCGCGTATTCGTTGTTGACCTCGATGAGCTTGGCTTTTTGGTTCACGACGAACAGCTGCTGGCTGAGAAGGTCGCCTCCGACGCCGGCGGTGCGGTCGACAGCTGCACCGCGCTTCTCGGCATTGGTGAAGTGGCGATCGACCTGTTGCTGCACCTTGTCACTGCGCATGTTCGTGACCTCGTTCACTGCCGCCGCAGCAACAGGATCAAGGCTTTGGCGGCCGTTCGAAGTCACATGATCGGTCCAGTTTGCACCATCCCAATACCGCAGCTCGGCTCGACCATACGGATCGGGATACCAATCAGCGGCTGTCATGTCACTCATGGCCGTCAGGGTAGCCCGGCCCGCTTTGCGGCAAGTTGTCCTCGCATCGAACGTGTGGCGCGGCGCGGCGTGTCAGTTGGCGGGAGGGTGATGCCGATGTTGTCGAGTAGTCGAGGTCGGCCGACCTGCGCAGCCAGGATGAAGCGCACCTGGCCCGCCAGCTGTTCGAGCGGCTCGAGGCTGGCGGCGTCGACAACAGCGACATAGTCAGGGGCAGAGACAAGCGGTTCGGTCGCGATCATGTCGAGTATGTGCTGGCGCACCATTCCAGCGTCGCGTTCGCCTCCGGTTGCCAACTCGACCGCTGACCGCAACGAACGGTTGAGCACCGCAGCGGCCGCGAACTGTTCGGGCGACAAATAGGTGTTGCGACTCGACATGGCCAACCCATTGTCTTCTCGCACGATTGGACAGCCGATGACCTCGACGGGGAACGACAGGTCGGTCACCATGCGACGAACGATCGCCAGCTGCTGATAGTCCTTTTCACCAAAATAGGCGCGACACCGGCCACCGATATGGAACAGCTTTGACACAACTGTCGCTACGCCGGCGAAGTGGGTGGGCCGCTGGGCTCCCTCCATTGCGTTGCTCAGCTCGCTGACGGTCACGGTGGTGACCACTGGCTGGGGATACATCTCGTCGACCGACGGCGTCAACACGATGGTCGCACCGGCGTCCTGACAAATCTCGAGGTCGCGGTCGAGATCGCGGGGATAGTCGCTGAGGTCTTCATTGGCCGCGAACTGAAGCGGGTTGACGAAGATCGTGGTCAGGGTGACATCGTTCTGTGCCGACGACGCCTCGATCAGGCTGGCGTGACCGGCATGCAGGAATCCCATGGTGGGGACGAGGCCAACCGATTTTCCTGCGGCGCGGGCTGCATCGAGCAGCTGCCACGTCTGTGCGATCGTCGAAACTCGTTGCATGGTTCTCCTTCGTTGGTCGCTCGGTCAGTCCGCAGCGGCGGCAAGTTGTTGCGCTGCGGCGACAAGCGTGTCATAGAGCGCACGCTCGACAGCAGGCAGCGCCGAGCGATGGGCAGCGAGTGTGGCCTGGTCACCACGTGCCGCGGGGCCGGTCAACGCGGCAACGGCACCGCTCGCCACCACATCGTCGAAGCTCCCACGCGCCAGGTCGAAGAATGCTTGTGCTGGCACGCCCACGAGCTGTGCGAGCCGCTCGACCTGACCGAGCAACGCCACGAGATGATTCGCGCTGACCGCTGCGGTGGCGTGATAGAGCGCACGTTGCTCATCGGCGACCACAAAGCTGCGGCCGTCGAGCGCCTCGACCAGCGTTTCTGTCACCGGGTCGCCGGCGATGGCGAACCATCCGTGATTGCGAAGCCTCGCGGCGCCGATCTCGACCGAGGGAAGCGCCATCAGCGGATGGATGGAGCCATGTCGATGGTGGCGCGCAACGGGAACGAGGCCGGTGGCTCCGGAACAGTGAAGTACCGCGGCGTCACCGGCATCAATGGCGGAAGCAACCTCGGCGATGAAGCGGTCTGGCGTAGTGATCAACACCACATCGACACCATCGGCGGCCCGGGCGATCGATGCATCACGGTCGAGAAGATCGACATCGAGGCCGACCTGGGTCCATGCCTCGGCGAATGATCGGCCGGCTCGGCCCGGGCCGATGATGCGAACGCTGCTCGTCACTGCTCGTCTAGCAGGCCAATATTGCGGACATCGCCGAGGTCGGGATCGACCCAGCCATGCAACAGATCAGGCGCCAGCTCGCCGAGCGGAATCATGACAAAGGCGCGATCACGCCACCGAGGATGAGGCACCGTCAGGTCGGGTTCATCAACCGCCTCGCCATCGATGTAGATCACGTCGACGTCGAGCGTGCGCGGTCCCCATCGCTCGACCCGCACCCGCCCGGCTGCTGCTTCGAGCGTTCGGCACAACCCCAGCAGCTCACGCGCCGTCAGCGCCGTGTCGAGCTCGACAACGCAGTTCAAGAAGGCGCCTTGTTCGGGCCCCCCGATCGGGTCGGTCTCGTACAACGACGACACACGCGCCAAGTCAGGGATTGTGGCGATGGCGGCGTGTAGGTACATCAGCCGCTCGCCGAGATTGCTGCCGAGGCCCAGAAAGGCACGACGATTCATTGTCAGCGGCTGCGGGTGATGCGTACGCCCGATGCTGCAAGATCATGCGCCATGGGCGGTCGCAGCTTCAAGATCTCGACCATGACCTCGGTGGCACGTTCGTCGCTCAGCAACAGGTCGGCGACCTGCTGGGCAAAGTACTCGAGCAAGGCGAATCGGCCCGTCTCGACCACACCGGCGATGTCGTCGCCCAGCAGGCCATAGTTGATCGTGTCGGCTAAATCGTCGGTTTGGCCGGCGGCGCGTAGGTCGACGACAACCTCGGCATTGATCTGAAAAGGCTGGCGCCGAGCCTGTTCTTCGTCGAGGACACCGCAGTACGCCATGACTCGGAAGTTGTGCAGCAAAATGCGATCGGGTGCCATTGGGGGACTCAGTCGGCTGAGTCGACTTCGGCTTCGGCCTCGACAGGTTCGTCGACAGGTTCGTCGACCGGAAGGTTCGCCTTACGATGATCGGATTCGTTGATCGTGTTGATGATCGCTCGACCTCGTGGCCCGATCTGGCGGCCGAAGAGGCGTTCGATCATGACGAAGGTTTCGGTAGGCGCTTCGAGATAGTCGCCCCAAATGAGGAAACCGCCAAAGAAGCCCATGACCGTGTCGCCCAGCGACAGCCGATGCATGAGCATGCGCTTGTTGTTGTCGAGCGCAATACCCATCTGTTCATAGATGC
>JBDNHG010000549.1:0-2291 GCA_041688925.1 Acidimicrobiales bacterium
ATTGTGGACCGCTGCGATGGTCGCCATCTGCTGCTGAATAACACCGGCCACATCCGCACCTTGGTCGACGAGGGCGGCTGGCGCTGCCGCCAGGCCAAGGGTGCCGGCGGGACCTGGAGCGAGTGCGTGGGTTGCAACGAGGGCCCCGCTGGGCTCGACTTGCTGCACAGCCGATAGAGCCACCGGCGCGGTCGCAGGGCGCACGATCGCTGTATGGCCAACGGAAGGAAGACGAGGGGCCGGTGCCATCATCTGCAGAGTCACTGGCTGGTTGCTCACTGGCTGGTCGGTCACTGGCGGGAGGGTCACTGCGGCAGCATCAATTTCAGAGAGGAGCGGTCGACGGGGAGGCAGCGTTGCGGTCGGTACGTGGGCAGCAAACGAAACCGTCGGTCCGAGATCGGGCGCAGCTTCGCGAACCGGTGGGGTCAGTCGCTGGGTCAATGCCTGGTGGTCGACGTCTACCCCGGCGGCAACGAGCGCTGCCACCACGTCGAACACCTGCTCGATGTTCTTGCCCTTGCGGTCGAGGTGGACGGCCACGATGTCATGTCCGTCGAGAATGTCCTTGATGAAGTTGGTGCAGGCTCCCGCTGGGCCATGTTCAACAAAGACTCGAACGCCATCGTCGTATGCGGCCCTGATGGTGGCCGGAAAGTCGATCATGTTCTCTGCCTGAGCGGTAATGGCTGCCGCGCAGTTCTCGGTGGTGACGTCGTACGCCGCATTCGTACCGTTCGAGTAGAACCGTACGCCAACTATCGGCATCACCTCACGGGTGTGGATGTCGACCCATGGCTGGTGAAATGCGGTGGCCACTTCGGGTGTGTGGCAGGCGAGGTTGTAGCCGACCTTCATACAACGGTGGCGCCCAATCTGGTCGACGATCCGATCGCAGTCGCTGGTATCGCCGGCGATGACGCAATCGTTGGCAGTGTTCAGAATCGAGACATGCACCCGCTCTTCAGCTGCAACGAGTTCGAGGATCTCAGTCGTGGGAGCCAGCACGTTCCATACAGCCCAACTCGCTGACTGTTCGCCCCAGGCTCGGGCAACCGCTGCAAAGTCGATGCCGAGCTCATGGCTCATCATTCCGCTCGCGTCGATCTCTCGACGCATTGCGTCTTGGTCGTTCCACACATTGAATGCGTAGAGGCTGCTGCTCTCGCCCGACGAATAGCCGATCACTGCGGTGGTGTTGAGCCCCAGTATCTGACGGGTCAACCTGGCGTGCGCCTGGTTCAGCAGCGCCGTGCCCCACAGATAGTCGCTGGGTGTCGGCTCGTAGGTTGTTGCACCGTAAACCCAGTTGGCCACATCACCGAGCGGGAAACGCACTGCCGATGGGGTGACCAGCTCGGGAAGCGAGCTCAAGAGTTCGGCGCCCATGCCGTGATAGGCAGCGCCGGCCGCAGTGAATACCGCGGCCACTTCACCACCGATTGGTTCGAGGCGAACATGAACGCCGAAGCCTGGCGGTGTGCCCTGCTCGATATGGGCCTTGGCTTTGCCGAGCCGTTCGACTCGCTGAGATTCCGATGTCGCCACGATGGCAACACGCACGGGGCCCGTCTCTGACTCGACTCCTCTTGCCATGTCATCGAGGACGTCGTCGACGGTGGCAGCCGAATAGATGTGCAGGGTCGGGGGCGCGGCGGTGGCCGCTACGGGTTTGCCGGCCGCTTCGACCAGCCGCACCGAGCCTCTGGCCGCCGAGTCCATCGGGTCGACGACAACATCTATGGAACGTTCCGCCCTGTGCGAGGCAAGCAGCGGCACTCCACCGACACCAACCTTGCGGTGAAGCAACAATGCGCCAGCCGCGACGTGAACGAGCCCCGAGGCGGCATGCGCATGACCGAACAGATGGGTGAGTGAGACTGCGGTAATCGAGGCAGCGTCCTCGGCCAGGCCAAGCCGCAGACTCGGCGCGCTGCAATCTGTGTTTGCAGGATCTGTGTTTGCAGGGTCACTGCCTGATTCGCCGATCAGCGAATAGATCGTGTCACCATCACGTTCTGCGTCGTCCAACCGTTTCAGGACCAGCATGACGGCTGCATCGCCAGGTATCTGGCGGTCTGCGCTCAGCAGCTGTTTGGCCGCGGCTCGGTGCACAGGATCACAGGACAGGTCAGACGCGCCGACAAGTGCCGCATCGATTTCGCCATGGCGTAGTGCTCGGGCGGCGAGGTGCAGCGCGTCGAGCCCGCTTCGTTCTTCGGAGCTGACGGTGAAGCCGGGCCCGGTCAGGTCATATTGGCTGTTCAACCGGTTAGCGACGATGTTCGGCA
>JBDNHG010000550.1:0-5613 GCA_041688925.1 Acidimicrobiales bacterium
CGCACCAGTAGCTCGGCAAGTGAGCGACTCGCCGTGTCGCCTCGCAGACGTAACAGCGCACGAGCGGTGCTCACCGTGACTGCGCCTAGTTGGATACTTTCGCCCACGGGTAGAGACTACGTCGTGGCGCTGGCGAGCTCAGAGCCGGCGGCGACCGTCACTGCAGGGTCAGTGCGACGAAACCTTGCCGGTCGCGTTCGAGTGCAGTCGTTCCGCGTGGGGGTTCAAGCCAATGAGGTGGGCTTCGATGTTGCGCTCGGCGAACTTGGCGACCACCGCATCAAGCGCTGCGACCGCGCTGGTGTCCCATATTCGAGCATTGCTGAGATCGATCTCGACCCGCTTCATTTTCACCGCGTCGTAGTCGAACGCATGCACCAGATCATTGGTCGACGCGAAGAACAGTTCGCCGCGCACGTCGTAGAGGCGCTCGTGGTTGTCGGGGTCGACGACGCTGGTCACTCGCACAACGTGCGAGACGTGGCGCACGAAGAGGACCGCCGACAACAAGATGCCCGCTCCGACACCCCATGCCAGGTTGTGTGTGATCACGACGACCGCAACCGTGGCCACCATCACCGCTGTCTCGGTACGAGGCATCGACTTGAGAGCATCGGGGCCGATGCTGCGCCAGTTGAACGTGCCGACCGAAACCATGATCATCACCGCCACCAGCGCGGCCATGGGTATGACCTCGACGGCATTGCCGAACACCAAGATCAAGATCAGCAGGAAGACACCCGATGCGAGCGTCGACAGGCGAGTACGGCCGCCGGTCGCATGGTTGATCATCGATTGCCCGATCATGGCGCAGCCGGCCATGCCACCGAGGAAGCCGGTCGCCACATTGGCGATGCCCTGACCTCGAGCTTCCATGTTCTTGTCAGAGTCGGTGTCGGTCATGTCGTCGAGCATTTGTGCCGTGAGTAACGACTCGAGGAGGCCGACGAGGGCCAAAGTCAGAGCGTAAGGAAACACGATCTTCAGTGTCTCGAACGTAAACGGAACGTCGGGCAACGCCACCCAAGGAAGGGCGCTGGGCAGCTCGCCCATGTCGCCGACCGTTGGCAGTTCGAGTTCGAGGGTCACCGCAAGGATGGTCAGCCCGGCGATAGCGACGAGCGGCGACGGCACGACCTTGGTCACACGGGGCAACAGGTAGATGATCGCAAGTCCGGCAGCGATGAAGATCATGTTCATGACCCGTTGATCACTGTTGCCGTCCTCGTTCAGCAGGATGTGCGGAACCTGCGCCAAGAAGATCAATATCGCCAGGGCATTCACGAAGCCGAGCATGACGGTGCGAGGAATGAAACGCATGAGCGAGCCAATACCAATGTATCCGAACACGATCTCGATCAGGCCGGCCAGGATCGTGGCGGCGAAGAGATGGCCGAGTCCGTAGTCGGCAACCAGCGAGACAACGACCAGCGCCATTGCGCCGGTTGCTGCCGAGATCATGCCGGGGCGTCCGCCGGCGATCGAGATGATGATGGCGATCGAGAACGATGCATAGAGCCCGACCTTGGGGTCGACCCCGGCGATGATCGAGAACGAAATCGCCTCGGGAATGAGCGCCAGCGCAACGACCAGGCCAGACATGAGGTTGACTTTTGGATTGGCGAACCAGTGAGCTCGCCCCAACTCGGCCGGACGCGCAGCGTCACCAGCAACTGTTGAAGACATAGAAGACCTTCGGGGAGGGGATGCGCAGAGAGGCAAGCGGCGCGCAGCGCCGGAGTCTACGAGAAAATCCGGCCATTAGCGTTGTACCCCATGTCACAAGTGCACCGGAGTCAACCGGTCGGGAATTGTGAAGGGCCGGCCTTCTTCTGTCGGCGGTCCCGGCACTACGTTTAGTGCATGTCGAAAATTTCACTCATTGCAAAACTTCCGTGTGCCGAAGGCCAGAACGAAGCGTTCGAGGCCGCGCTGGGCGACCTGATCGCTGCGAGCAACGACGAGGCGGGCCTCGAGATCTACTCGGCGCACAAGGGCGACGACAACCACTACTGGTTCTTCGAGCTCTACGCCGACGAGGAAGCACTCAAGGTGCATGGCAAGAGTGACGCCATGAAGGCCGCCATGCGGGCAATGGGTGCATTCATGGCCGGGGCACCCGAGGTACACAAGATGACACCGGTCGTCGCCAAGGGCATCGACCTCTGAAAGCGATACCCATCTCGTGATGACCACCGCCCAGATCGATGCCGAACGTTTGCGACGCAAGCGCGAAGTCGCGTTGGGGTATCGCATATTTGCGAGCCTGCGATGGGGCGATCTGGGCGATGGTCACATCACCGCCCGTGATCCAGAACACACCGACTGCATGTGGCTGCTGCGGTACCCGGTCGGTTTCGAGCAGGCCACCGTCGATGATCTGGTCATGGTCCGCCCCGATGGCACGACCGTCGACGGGCGAGGCGTCAACCAGACCGCCTATCACATCCATCACCCGGTCCATGAGGCTCGGCCCGACGTCGTCGCGGTCGCTCATACGCACACCGCGTGGGGCACACCATTTTGTGCGACTGCTCGCCCACTTCAGGCCATTACGCAAGAGGCCTGTCAGTTCTTCGAGCGATGGGCGTCGTTCGACGACGACGAGGTGCAGGTGCTCGGGCTTGCTGGTGGCGAACGGATCGCCGCCGCGCTTGGCACAAACCAGGCGCTGCTCTTGCGCAATCACGGACTGCTGACGGCCGACGCATCTGTCGCCGAAACCATCGCCGCATTCGTGACACTCGAGCGAGTGACCGAGGCACACCTCAAGGCACCCGATGCTGTGCCGATCACCGACGAAGCTGCCCGCGTCGCCCGCGACAATCTGCTTCGCCACAATGCACAAGAACTGAGCTTCGAGTTTCTTGTACAGCGCCATGTCGGCGATGCCAGCGTGGTTGGTTAGCCAAGACTGGGACGACGGCGAGAAGTCGGCCCCCGGGGGTGAGGGCCGACTCGATCTCTCGTTGAGCGCAGCGCTCAGGCCACCGCAAGCAGAGCAAACAGGTTGGCCACGTCGACGACCTTGAAGCGGATATGACCGCCGAGGTTGTAGGCAGGTAACCGGCCGTCATTCACCATGTCGAGCAATTCAGATTCGCCGATCACGAGCTCACGACATACCTGAGCCGGCGTGAACATGTCGATTGCGCTAATGGTGTGCGCTGGTCTGATCTGCATGGGTTGCCTCCGTGGCGTGTGGTTGTGTGGAGGCATCATCAACAACTGCGTTCCCGCCCTCTTCCCACCTGCTTCCCACTCCCAAATATCCTCGAGATCGTTGGAAACATGCGATGGGAATCGGTTTGTCTCGTGCCGGGGTCGATATGGGAAACAGCCGGGAATTCGGCCATCTACCGTCTCGTCTCATGACCGATCTGTTCGACGCACCTGTTGGCGACTTCGAGTGGGGACCAGACAAACGCCGTCACGGCATGCGCGATCTGGCTGGCGACACTCGGCTGTTCTGGTGGGTCGCGATTATCGCTGGGGCAGCGTTGATGGTGGCGGGATCAACCCTGACCGTGTTGTCGCTGCAATCATCTGCGACACCTGACGTTCACCGAGCGGACGACTACGGTCAGACCATGCGCTTTTCTGTATGGCCTTCTCCAGCACGACCTGTGAACGAGGTCCTCGATCTTGCTCGACTAACCGATGACCTTGGCTGGTTCGGCTTCTGGTTCGCCGATCACTACATGGGCAACTCGGGCAGCACCGAACTGGTCGCCGGAGACTCCCACGAGGCATGGGCCATCCTTCCCGCAGTCGCAGCGGTGACCTCCAAGATGCGGCTCGGCCCGCTCGTCTCCCCAACCTCGGTTCACCACCCCGCACTGCTCGCGAACCGATCGGCAACCATCGATCATCTCTCCAACGGCCGCATGGTCCTGGGCCTCGGCGCCGGCTGGCAAATCAACGAACACCACGCCTATGGCATCGAACTCGAAGCGCCTGGTCCCCGGGTCAGCAGATTCGAAGAGTCGATTCAGATCGTGCGTTCGCTGCTCGACAACGATCGCACCGACTTCAGTGGCGACTTCTACACGTTCACCGATGCGCCGTGTGATCCAAAACCGATCCAGGCGAAGCTGCCCATCGTGGTCGGCACGAGCGGACCACGCATGTGCCGAATCACTGCCCGTCATGCCCAGGAATGGAATACGTGGGGAGCACCAGAAATGGCGGCCGCAAGTCGCAGCACCTTCACCGCATCTTGCGAGGCCGTCGGTGTCGACCCCGCCTCGCTGCACACATCGGTGCAGGCAATGTTCTTCTTGACCGAAGACGCCGACAAGATCGCGCAGATCAAGAACGGTGATGCCGGCCCACGATCGATCGCCGGTTCGACCCAGCACATCATCGAGCAGATCGGCGAATACGTCGAGCAAGGATTCAACGAGGTCATCGTCCCTGACTTCACGCTTGGGGCATCTCGCGAAGAACGCTTTGCCGCCTACGAACTCTTCACCGCCGAGGTCGTTCCCGAGTTCAGTTGAGCGGCTTCCGGTCAGGCCAGCTTGACGAATTCAGCCTTGATGAGCATGGACCGGCCATCGACCTTGCCGTCGATCGGGTGATCACCATCGACGAGATTGATGCCCTTGATCTTCGTGCCGGCCTTGAGGCGTCCTGACTTGCCGGTGATCTTGAGATCCTTGACGAGCGTGACCGTGTCGCCAACGTTGAGTTCCTTGCCGTTTGCATCGAGCACGATGCGTTCGTCAGACTCGACCTTGTCCCATTCGTGGCCACACGTCGCGCACTCGTAATAGGCGCCGCCGTCGAGCAGATCGTTCATCGTGCAGATCGGGCATGCAGGCGCGTCATCCATACGCCGTTGTATCTCGGGTTGACGGCGACGCGTTGCAAATGTGACGTCCCCGTCGAGTTGGTCGCTGCGGTCCTGCGCTGAAACTCGGTCGAGCTGGCAGAGCGTTGGCGGTACTATCGCCAACTATGAGTGGGCAGTCTCACTGGCGGGCATTGCTCGACCTTGTCACGCCGCACCGACGGCGACTCACGATGATGATCATTGTGCTCTCGATCGCGGGCGCGTTGCCGCTGCTCGGCCCACTGCTCATCGCCGGCTTCATCGACGAGGCCGAATCGGGTGGAGCCCGCAGCCGGTTGTTGCTGATCGCCGGAATCTACGTCGGCGTCGGCGTCATTCGCCAAGTCATATCGATCGCCGTGGCGTGGACTGCGACCGACCTTGCGTGGCGCGTGACCAACGAGCTGCGCACCACGTTGACCCGTCATGTGCTCAATCTCGACCTCGCCTTCCACCGTTCGACCAGCCCAGGCGAACTCGTCAGCCGAGTCGATGGCGATGTCACCGCGCTGAGCGACTTCATCGCCAGCTTCGCCGTCAAGGCCGCGGCCGCGCTCGTGACCCTGGTTGGCCTCGTGATCGTGCTGCTCGTACGCGACTGGCCGGTAGGAATCGGCCTCGCCGTCTACCTGGGCATCGCGATCTTCGCCATGTTCGGCCTGCGCAACAAGGCCGTCGCCACGTTCCAAAAAGCCAGCGCGGCGGTGCTGCGATCATCGCTGGGACGCGAGAAGCAGGGCGTGACGCTGTGGGTGATGTCGAATGCCGTCTTCGTC
>JBDNHG010000551.1:0-4268 GCA_041688925.1 Acidimicrobiales bacterium
CCACCACCAACATCGGAGCTGACTACGACACGGCGTGGGCGCGCCGTCCGTCGGCTCGTATCGCCCGCACTGCCCTGGTCGAATCAGTACTGCGACCATCGATCTCGCTGATTGCCAAACCTGATCGTCAGGGATACGACCGATTACTCGGGCTCGACGAGAAACAGAACGCGCTCTTCGTCGCAAATCACCACAGCCACCTCGACACGTCGCTGCTGCTGACGTCGATTCCGCTGCCGTGGCGTCACAAACTCGTCGTAGCCGCAGCGTCCGACTATTTCTTCGACAAGCCCCTCAAAGCGACCATGTCGGCACTGGCCATTGGTGCTTTTCCGATCAACCGCCATTCGATGGGTCGCGCTTCGGCCGACCAGGCCTCCGACTTGCTCGACGAAGGAAACAGCCTGCTCATCTACCCTGAGGGCGGTCGTAGCCCCGACGGCTGGGGCCAGCCCTTCAAAGGCGGCGCCGCCTACCTGGCATTGCGGTGCGACGTCCCTGTCGTCCCCATCTATCTCGCCGGAACCGGGCGAATCTGGCGCAAGGGACAACGACTGCCGAAGCCCGCAACAACAACAGTGATCTTCGGAGACCCGCTCTGGCCAAAAGAGTGCGAGAACACTCGCCGGCTCAACGCCCGCATCGAATCAGCCGTAGCGACACTTGGCGATGAAGTAGCGACCGACTGGTGGCAAGCGCGCCAACGGTTCCACCAGCAGGGTCCGCCCACACTCGAGGGTCCCGAGACGTCGTCATGGCGCCGCGCCTGGGCGCTCGGCGATCGCACCCGTCGCCATCGGTCAAAACCGGTATGGCCCCGCTGAATCGACGAGCCATCAAGACGAGCTGAGCACGAGGACATCCAGCTGCAACACCCATAGCCGCAACACGCATAGCTGCGACGCTAGAACGCAGTTTCCGGGCACGAGCGCTTGGGTGGATTGCCCAACGGCTCAGGTATCGGTCAGAGCAACATAGATTTGCGCTTCGACCTCGCCGCCATACTTGAGTCGTACGCTGATCGATTGGCGCTCATAGCCGGGGCCTTCGAAGTCATCGATCTCGCGCCACTTCTTGTCGAGATCTGGCGAGCTCAGCACCCACACGTCAACAATGTGCCCCTCGGGTTCGGGCAGAAAACCCAAATATCCCTGGGCCGGACCCCAGGTGACTTCGAACAGATAGCCATGTACTTCGCCTGCCAGCCAGTCGCCAGATAGCCGAGAAACCACCCAATGATGTTCCTCTCCTGGCACCAACGAGCCGTACACAGCCAGTGCAGCGTCTTCCACCTCGTGCATCGCCGCAAAGATAGGCCATCGGTCGCGGTGTGCGGTCGAATCGTCGCCCATTTTATGTCCGGCAGATCCACCGCCATCGCCATCTCGATCGCAGCCGTGTCGATCACAGCGGACGACGCAGCTGCACTATTCGACCAGTCGTAGGCCCGATGGTTCGCCGTTCGGCCCGCTCAAGGTCACTTCGAACTCGGTGCGATGTGCCGGATACAGATGCTCACTGACCAGTGCGTTGCCGCCTTCGGTGTCGGTCGTGACTCGGCGTACTCGTAGCAGTGGTGAACCCTCGTCGACTCGAAGCGCCTTCGCCGTGGCTGCATCGGCGGCGACCGCGGAAATGACCTGCGTGGCATGACCCAGCCGATCGATCAACAGGTAGACGAAGCTCGACTCTTCGACGTCGCTGCGAGACAGCTCGGCACCCAACGATGCCTTGCACCACACCGTGATGTGAGCGAATGGCTCGTCATCGGCAAGACTGAGGCGCACGACCTCGAGGACCTCGCTCTCAAGCAACTCGGCGACTTCAGCGGGCGCTTCGACGAAGCCAAAACGAAGCACACGCCGTTCGCTGTTTCGTCCGGCACTCGCAAGCTGCACTTCGAGTGTCTCGAGGCTGTTGAGCGATTGTCGCACCGGGCCTTGCCCGACGAACCAACCGAAACCCTGGCGGCTGTCGACCAGACCTTCGGAACGCAGCTGCTCGAGCGCCTTGCGGATGGTCACCCGGCTCACGGCGTGAGCGGCCGACAATTCAGACTCGCTGGGCAGTAGCGCGCCGACCGCGAGCACGCCCTCGGTGACATCGGAACGAATCGCCTCGGCGATCTCTTGGTATCGAAACGAACGGGCCATGGCGTTAGTGCAATATCGTGGGGGAACCTGGACAAACAAATCGCCGATCGTTGACAACTTGTATCTGACTTGTATCATACAAGTTATCACATCGAGAGACCACAACCCTGAGGAACTGGACCATGGCCGTCTTTGCTGAAACCCCCATCGAGCTCGTCACCGAGGTGTACAGCACCCTTGACGAGCGTGTGGCGTGGGGCCGCCAGAAACTCGGACGCGCATTGACGCTCGCCGAGAAGATCCTGATCAACCATCTCAATGATCCCGAAACCGCCGGGCTCGATCGTGGCGTGTCGTACACCGATCTTCGGCCTGACCGGGTTGCCATGCAGGATGCAACTGCGCAGATGGCGTGGCTTCAGTTCATGACCGCTGGTCTAGAACAGACCGCTGTTCCGACCACCACCCACTGCGATCACTTGATCCAGGCACGGGTCGATGGCAAGACCGACCTGATGGTCGCTACCGACACGAACTTCGAGGTCTATGACTTCCTCGAAAAGGTCTGCGCAAAGTATGGCGCAGGATTCTGGGCCCCCGGATCGGGCATCATCCACCAGGTCGTCCTCGAGAACTACGCGTTCCCCGGCGGCATGATGCTCGGCACCGACAGCCACACGCCAAACGCTGGTGGCGCAGGCATGATCGCCGTTGGTGTCGGTGGCGCCGATGCCGTCGACGTCATGACCGGATTTCCGTGGAACGTGCGCTGGCCAAAGGCCATCGGCATCAAGCTCACCGGCGAACTCGGCGGCTGGGCCGCACCGAAAGACATCATCCTCAAGGTTGCCGAAATCCTCACCGTCAAGGGCGGAACCGGCGCAATCGTCGAGTACTTCGGCCCCGGCGCCAAGAGCCTGTCTGCGACCGGCAAGGCAACGATCTGCAACATGGGCGCCGAGATCGGTGCCACCACCTCACTGTTCCCCTACGACGACGCCACGAGTCGCTACCTCAAATCGACAGGGCGCGAAGCAATCGACGACGCAGCGCGCGCCGTCGCCCATCACCTGCGGGCCGACGACGAGGTACTCGCCAACCCCGCCGACTACTTCGACCAGGTAATCGAGATCGACCTGTCGACGCTCGAACCGCTGATCAACGGCCCCCACACCCCCGACCTAGCTCGCCTGCTGTCCGAGTTGGGCGCCGAAGCCGAAGAAAAGGGCTGGCCGATGGAGATTTCGGCAGCACTCGTCGGCTCATGCACCAACTCGAGCTACGAAGACATCAGCCGGGCAGCCTCAATCGCCCGAGACGCCGCTGCCAAGGGCCTCAAGGCCAAGGTGCCGTTCATGATCACGCCGGGTTCCGAAGCAACAATGCGCACGATCCAGCGAGACGGCATGCTCGAACCGCTCGAAGCCATCGGCGGCACGGTGCTCGCCAACGCCTGCGGACCCTGCATCGGGCAATGGCAGCGCGACGACCGCGTAGGCCTCGAAGGCACCTCGAATGTCATCGTCACCAGCTATAACCGAAACTTCCCCAAGCGAAACGACGGCGATGCCGCAACGCTGGCATTCGTGACCTCACCCGAGACCGTGGTGGCATTGGCGCTTGCCGGACGTCTCGACTTCGACCCCAAGACCGACACCCTGACCAACGATGCCGGTGAACAAGTAAGCCTCGTCGTTGGCGAAGCCATCGAGCTTCCACCTGGCGGGTTCGAGAGTGGCGACTCGATGTTCATCGCCCCGGTCGAAGACGGCAGCGCCATCGAAATCACCGTGAATCCAAACAGTGACCGCATCCAGTTGTTGACGCCTTTCCCTGCATGGGACGGCCACGACTATCTCGAACTGCCGATTCTGGGCAAGGGCATGGGCAAGGTCACTACCGACCACATCTCGATGGCCGGTCCTTGGCTCAAATATCGAGGCCACCTCGAGAACATCTCGGGCAACCTCTACCTCGGTGTTGTCAACGCCTACACCGGCGAGACCGAGCTTGCGCTCGACCCGTCTGACGGCGCCACCAAGAGTTATCCCGAGATCGCCAAGAGCCTGCACGAAAAGGGCGTCAACTGGGTCTTCATCGGCGAAGACAACGTCGGCGAAGGCTCGAGCCGCGAGCATGCCGCAATGGAGCCACGCTTCCGAGGCTGCCATGCAG
>JBDNHG010000552.1:0-7214 GCA_041688925.1 Acidimicrobiales bacterium
CAGGAAGACAATGAATGTTTGTTCGCCGCGATCAATCAGATCGCCGCTGGTCTCGTTGCCGTGACCGGCATGATCGCAACGGCCACGTTCCGCACCGATGCCATGGCCAAGGCCGCAGATGAATCTGCAGCGGGCGCAACCGACCTAGCTGATTTCCTCGTGCGCAAAGGCATGCCATTCCGCGATGCTCATGCGGTGGTTGCCGCTGTCGTGCGTGAGTCGATCGATAGCGGGCGATCGCTCGCCGAGATCACCGCCGAAACCGCTGACTTGGGTGCCGACGCTGCCGCATTGCTGGCCCCGGGTGTAGGAATCACGCTGCGCACGAGCCCCGGCGCATCAGGGCCTGGCCCTGTCGCCATCCAGCTCGAAGCAGCTACCGCAGCGCTTGCCGAGCTCAAGGCACAACTGCCGTAACGGATCTAGCTGCGAACTGTTACGTCTACTGCTTGGTCAGGTAGAGGACGGCGGCACTGGCGTTGGTCAGTGCTGGTTTCGTTGGCGCCGCGAGCGGTCGAAGCCAACGGCAAGGGCGCCGGCACCGAGTAGGCCCAGACCCCAGGTCAGGCTTGCACCGGTCGAGCGGCCGGTAACGGCCAGTCCGATGGTGGCACTGGCGAGCAGCCGAATGAAATTGCCAGTGCGGGTCGGCATCGAGTCGAGTGTACGCGAGCACATGGAGGGAACTCGGGACGAGACTGAGGTGACTCGTTGGTAGCACTGACATGAGAGACTGGCGTGGTGGTTGAACATCGACAAGCGACGCGTGCGGCCTATGACGCCGACGCGCTCGGATGGACGAGTCGTACAGAACCGCAACAACTCGCACTGGCTCAGCGGCTGCGCTCGGACGCTGATGGGCTGATCCTCGACCTTGGTTGTGGGCCCGGATGGCATTTGCCGGTGCTTGAGCCGGCGATCGGCGTAGACCTGTCGGGCGAGATGACTCGGCTGGCCATCGACCACGGTCCGGTCGCCCAGGCCGACTTGAGTCATCTGCCGTTTGCTCGTGAGTCGCTCGGTGGTGTGTGGGCGTCTCGCAGCCTGGTGCATCTGCCGCGAACCGAGGTTCCGATGGCACTCGCCGAGCTGCACCGAGTGATGCAGACCGGCGCAACGGGGTACCTGTGGCTGTTCGCGGGAGACAACGAACAGAAACGCTGGGACGATGATCAGCTGCCCGGCCGAACGTTCTCGTATTGGCCGGCTGACCTGCTGCAACGCACGCTGGTGGGCGCTGGCTTTGACGTCGGCGACTTCATCACGTGGAAGTCGCCGGTCGGTAGCAATCAGATCATCGTGCCGATCAAACGAGCGTGGAGCCTGCCCGACTACGTCGCCGGCGACATGAACTTGCTGATCTGTGGTTTGAACCCCAGCCCGAGCTCGGCTGACTGCGGCGTTGGTTTCTACAAGGCCGGCAATCGATTCTGGCCGGCAGCGATCAAGGCCGGCTTGGTGACCAGGGATCGTGACCCCCGCCATGCCTTGTCTCAGCATGGAGTCGGCATGACCGACATGGTGAAGCGGCCGACACGCCGTGCTGACGAACTCGACCGAGCCGAATACCGAGCTGGTTTCGAACGGCTCGAACAGCTCGTTGACTGGCTGCAACCACAAGCGATCTGCATGGTTGGACTCGCCGGCTGGCGTGCTGCCGTCGACCGCAAGGCGCAGCGCGGCTGGCAGCCCGAGACCGTCGCTGGTCGCCCGGTCTATGTCATGCCGTCGACCAGCGGTCTGAACGCGCACGACACGCTCGACACGCTGGCAGAACATCTCGGCAACGCCGCCGAGGGTCCTGGCAGCTGATCACGGCAGACAACCCGACACACTGCGGGCCTGACCGTGGTGTGACCGGCGACATGCCCGTCTGGAAAGGCCTCCGCATCCAGAACCAGCTACAACGGTGCGGTGACCAAGACGCTGGATCATCCACTCGAGGCTCCCCATCGTTTGAGGTTCGAAGCTATGCACATGCGCTGGCTCAACCTGACCTTCCTGCACTGGCGATTCGATCCCGATGAGGTGCAGTCGGTCCTGCCCGATGACCTGACCGTCGACAGGTTCGACGGCGCGGCGTGGATAGGCCTCGTGCCGTTTCAGATGGAGGTGCAACTCCCTGGCGGACGCCGCATCCCACGTGAGGGCAGATTTCCCGAGACCAACGTTCGGACATACGTCCGCGGCCCCGATGGCACCCCGGGCGTATGGTTCTGCTCGCTCGAGGCCGGACGATTGTCAGCGACCGTCGTTGCCAGGGCGACCTATGGGTTGCCCTACTACTGGGCCGCTATGACGGTCGAGCACGATGGTCCCGACTGGACGTATCGATCAAAACGGAAGTGGCCCGCACCAAAGGGCGCACGATGTGATGTCGATGTGACGGTCGGCAACGCCATCGACCAGCAGTCGCCGCTCGATCGATTTCTCACCGCTCGCTGGGGGCTGTACTCGACCTTTCTTGGACGCACGATGTACGCACCGATCACCCATGAGCCGTGGCCGCTACACAGCGGCGATGTCACCTACCTCGACGACGGCCTGATGGCTGCGGCCGGCTTCGCGATCCCGGACGACGAACCGCTGGTGCACTGGACACCAGGCGTCTCGGTACGCATCGGCCGACCTCGGCGGGCCTCAGTTGGCCGGCAGCGTCGCTCTACCGGGTAGCGAGTTCGGCACAGGCGAGAGCCCCAGGCCCCGTTCCGGTCAGGTTCGCGCAGTCATCTCGGAGGAACTCAGTGGGAGCCTGAGTGAGCGAGTTGCCGAGTCCGTAATTGCGGTCGCCATAACCTGCGAGTTCGAGGACAAAGCATGCGTCGGCTTGGCCGCCATAGACACAGTCGAGCTGCGCCCACTCGACAGGCACCGACACTGGGTCTTCGAGTACGGCGCTGCCGTCGCCCCGGTAGATGACCGTGATGCACGTGTCGGGAAGCGATTGCAGAAATGAACAGTCGAAGGATGCGTCTTTTTCGGTGTCGGGTGCGCCCGGCCCGCCGCCATGTCCCTCGATGAACGGAAATGCGAAGGCGCTGTTGACCCACGCGAGGTCGCCCTCATAGTCGACGATTGCCCACCACACGGCACCGCTTGGCAGCACAACACAACCGTCGTAGGTTGGCTCAACCCAGGTGTTGAGGATGCTTCCTTGGGTTGCAACCCCGGTCGAGGGCGACGAGGCATCGGGTTCGGTGTGAATGACGAGGCGGCCATCGGGATCATTGGCGGCGATATTTACGACTTCGATCTGTTCCTCGAGTGGGAATTGATCGCCAACGCAGGAGCGTCGTGTCGACGCAGACGCGGCTGCCGCAGCAGCGGGAACCGTTGGTTGTACGGCTGGTTGCGACGCTGGTGGTTACGTGGCGGTTGGTTGGGTCGCGGCTGGTGTTGTCGTGGGCGCGAATGTCGCACCGGCGGCGTCGGTCACCGTTGGCGTCGGGTCAACGCCCTCGGCATCAGCGCCTGCTTGCACCTCTTCGCCTCCTGAGGAGCACCCGGCTGCCAGTAGCACTGCGAGCAGAAGCCCAGCACACAGGCGCGCGTAACCGGCTGAAATCGTTCGTACATTCTTCTTCGCCATGCCCGCTGCCCCTGGATGCTCGTGCCGCTCACACCCATGCAAACGTTGCCGGTTGCGGCACTAGCTACAGGGGCGCCCCCGTTCAAGCTGCCTCGGCACGTCTGGTCGGGGGATCGCCGGGGTACGGGGCGCTGGTACCCTGCGCTCGAGCAACAACACCAGCGGTTGGGAGCAGCTATGGACTTGTACGAGGTGATGCGAACCACCTTTGCGTGTCGCAAGTGGACCGACGACCCGGTGAGCGACGACACGCTGCATCGCATTCTTGACAACGCTCGCTTCGCCCCGAATGGCGGCAATCGGCAGGGCCAACACGTCATCGTGGTCCAGGATCAAGACATCAGACGGCAGCTAGCGCCGCTCGTGCGTGAGGCAACCGACATTTACATGGCACAGACTGCTGCGGGCGAGGCGCCGTGGAACTCGATCCACCCGACGACGGTCGATGTCGCCGCCATCAGGGCAGCTGACGGTCCAGTGAAGTTCCCTGGCGTCGCCGAGATGATCAAGGCGCCCGTCGTTCTGGTCGTAGCCGTCGATCTGTCGGTTGTCGCCAGCTTCGACAAAGACCTCGATCGAGTTGGTGTCATCAGCGGTGCGTCGATCTACCCACTGGTGTGGAACATCTTGATGGCCGCCCGAAATGAGGGTCTCGGCGGCGTGCTCACCACCTATCTGGCCGAGAAAGAACCAGCCGTGCAGCACGTGCTTGGCCTGCCGAGCCATTACGCCGTGGCCGCGATGTTGCCGATCGGTGTTCCGGTCAAACAGCTGACCAAGCTGCGGCGCAACCCGGTCGAAGAGTTCGTCACCATCGATAGTTTCGATGGCGATGCCTTCACGATCGATGGCTGACGGCCACTCGTCAGTCAGCGCCACCGGCAAACGTCGCGGTGCAGTCAAAGGCCATACCCGCCTCGTCAAGCTGTTGCGTTGCGTACTCAGCCGAGAGCGCGGCGGCATTTGCGTATGTCGGCCATGCCGGTTCGGTCGATGATTCGACAGAGAAGGCAGCGCTTGCGCAGATCGAGGTCGACGAATGGGAACATCGCGAATCGGTGCGTGCGATCATGCGCGAGTACGACATTCCCGTCAGCCGGTTTCTCGAACTGCGCTTCTTTGTCATCGGCAAGATGATCGGGGCCAGCTGATACGTGATTGGCTGGTTCATGCCGTACTACTTCGCTGGCCGACTCGAGAGTGGTAATGTCTGCGAGTACTTCATCATGCAGCAGTACTTCCATGAACTCGGCATCACCGACCATGATGACGTCCTGTATGAGATGGGAATGAAGGAGAAGGAACACGAACAGTTCTTTCTCGACGGCATCGCGAGCAAGCGATTGCTGGCGCTCTTTCAGCGGGTGTTCGCGTGGGGCAGCGAGGCCAGCTACAACGACGTCGACCTTGCCGCGCCGCGAGATGCGGCGATGTCAGCGCAGTACTGCCAACCTGTGGGCGACCGCTCGCAACGGGCGCGGCCAAGCCGTCGGCTGCGTAATTTGTTGCCAGACGAGAATCGTTAGGACGATCGATGACTGAGGCACTGCAACCGTGTAGCGAGTATGGCGTGGGCTAGTGCCGATCACCCGATTTGGGCCGCCACCGCGTCCCCCCGGCCATTTGTACCGTGAACGCCTCGTCCGAGTGCTTCGGCGACGTTTCTCGGTTCCGTTGGTCGTCGTCTGTGCCGGACCGGGCATGGGGAAGTCGGTCTTGTTGGCCGACGCGCTACACGACAATGGGGCGAGTCCCCTGGGAACCGATCGGTGGGTGTGTGCTGACCCGTTGGCGCATGCCGGGCGAGGTCTGATGCACGACTTCGACGGCTGGATGGCGTCAGGCGGCGACGTTCATTGCACGTTCATCGTCGATGATGCACACAGGGTGCCGGCCGATGTGCTCGCGCAGATGTGTCGTCACCTCGACGACCGGGCGCACCTGGTGTTTGCCGGGCGACCTGTCGTCGGCTGTTTGACGATCTCGGTGTTCCTCATCTGATCAGGTCAAATGGCGAGTTTCTCGAACTCGCGATTTCAGGCGGTGTGCAGGTCGATGCCCTCGGGCGCGATGCTCTGATCGAGCAGCTTCAGTTGCGTTGGGAACGTCCGTTCACACAGGTCTACGGTGGGGCGGGGTACGGAAAGACGACGCTGCTCAGGCAGGTCATGGATGCCAACGCCACAGCTCCACGGGGCCTTGACGTGGCGATCACCTTGTCTGCGAGCTTGGCGGAGGCGCCGCTTCTTGCCGCCACGATTCTGGACGCGTTTGGCCGCACACCGACCAACGGCCACCAGATGCTCCACCAGATCGTTGATGCCATCACGTCTCGCGGGCCCGCAGAACTGTGCCTGGTTCTTGATGACCTCCACCATTTGCCAGAGTCCTCGAGCGGGGCAGCACTGGTGCGTGATCTGATTGCCTCACTGCCGGCGAACGGGCACATCCTCACGGCAGGTCGGCTGCGTCCGCCGTTTCGCACTGCTCGGCTCCGGGCGCTCGGCCATGCAAAAGAAGTCGGTCAGGATGCTCTCGGCTTCAGCGCTGCCGAGGTCGATCGACTGGCAGCGCTTCACGGCCGCTCGGGCACCGAGTTTGCTGCTCTTGGAAGCTGGCCAGCGTTGTTGAGTGTCGCAGTTCGGGGCGAGTCGACCGATGGCACGGCGCTCCTCGCCGGTGTCGCTCGGCGACTCGACGGCGTGCAGCGGCGGGTGATAGGTGCACTGCTCGTGCTGGGTAACTTCGACGGAGTCGCACTCGCTCGTGCGCTCGGGGTCGAGGGGCGTCTTGACGAGGTCCTCGTGTCGATCCCGCTCGTGCAGAAAGACGCCGATGGCGAGTTCAGTGCGCACGATCTTTGGAGCGATGTCATCGACACCGCAGCAGTCGACGAGTCTGCGCTTCCCAACATTGTCGAGACCGTGCGAAACATGACGCGAATGAGCACGTTGTTCGACTTCGCAGCGCAGAGCAGCCATGTCGCGTTGATGAAGTCGATAGCGGTGCAAACACTAGCGACGTTTGCGATTGCAGCGACACCGACGATGCTGCGCCGATGGAGCGACGTGCTCGAAGCATTCGTCGACGACGATGATCCGGTGTGGCTGCTGCTCGAAGGAGCGCTGCTTGCCGGTGAAGGTGTCGACCACGAAGAATCGATGGCGCTGCTACGAGCGGCTCAGGTACGGTTCGAAGCAATCGGAAACGAGGCAGGTGAAGCCGCTGCGCTCGGTCGGCTGGTGCAATATGCTCGAGTCAATGACGACGAAACGCTCATGGCACATGCATTCGATCGTGCAACAGCACTTTCGGAACGTTGGCCGCAACTGCAGGTCACGGTCTCGTCAATTCGGGCCGCGATACTCGAGTCGAGCGGCGACTATGAGTCGGCAATTCGGGTACTTGACGGCGCACTGAAGCTTCGGCTCGACCGAGCCACTCGTGTGCTGATGCTGCAATACCAGGTGTGGCTGGCGATGTTTGCGGGGCGCATCGCTGACTTCAGAGGCATGGCCGAAGAGAACGCGTTGCGTGAGCCCGAACGCCAAGTCCATATGGACGGTTACCTCATTCTCGTCGACTGGTTCAGCGGTGTGCCGACCCACATCCCAATGGTTCGCGA
>JBDNHG010000553.1:0-3803 GCA_041688925.1 Acidimicrobiales bacterium
CACCGTCGACGAGGTACTGCTCGCCTCGGCCCACAGCGAGTCGACCGACTTCGCCCGCTTCAACAACGCCCTGGTTCGTCAAGCCGGCTCGGTTGAACAAACCACGATCGACCTCGACCTGATCGAAGGCAAACGGCACACCGAGGCATCACTCCAGCTGTCAGGCGGCACGGCGCAAGACAACGCCAGAGTTGCAAGTGTGCTTCAGCGGTTACGCGAACAACGGGCCGCTGTTCCCGAGGATCCCTTTCTGATCATCAACACCGAGCCGACCTCAACCAATCACATCGGCGCCGACGACCTTCCCGAACGCGACGATGCTCTGGCATCGATCGCTGCCGGCGCCGGCGACAAAGACCTCGTCGGCATCTATACCGCTGGAACGATTGCCAGCGCGTTTGCGAACTCGTTGGGCCAGCGCAACTGGTTCGAGACATCGACCTTCAACTTCGACTGGACCTTCTACCTGCGCGCCGACAAGGCGGTCAAGAACTCCTACGCCGGTTTCAGCTGGGACGACGACGCCTTTGACCGCAAGTTGATCGATGCGTCGGCCAAGCTCGAAGCGCTCGCTCGCGAACCCATCGACCTCGCACCAGGCGAGTATGCGTCGTATCTCACGCCGGCAGCGCTCGAAGAAGTAGTCAATCTGCTCACCTGGTCGTCATTCGGAGCGCAGGCCCAGCAAACGAGTCAGTCAGCGCTCCTTCGGCTGCTGAGTGGGCAAGGGCAGCTGCACCCGTCGATTCGCATGAGCGAAGACACGGCAAACGGTGTGGCCCCAAACTTCCAAGAGCAAGGTTTCCTGCGTCCCGCCGAGGTCGTGATGATCGACAAGGGCCTGGCCGCCGACGCACTGGTTTCACCTCGGTCAGCGGTCGAGTTCGGACTCACGCCCAACGGCGCCGATGCCGATGAGTCGCCCAAGTCGTTTGTCATCGCAGGCGGCAGCCTCGATGAGAACGACGCGCTGGCCGAGCTCGGCACCGGGCTCTATGTCGGCAACCTGTGGTACACAAACTTCTCTGACCGTCCAGCATGTCGCGTCACCGGCATGACCCGCTTTGCGACGTTCTGGGTCGACGGCGGCGAGATCGTGGCGCCGGTCAACGTGATGCGTTTCGACGACACCGTGTTCAACATGCTCGGCTCGAACCTGCGAGGCCTCACGGCTGAGCCCGAGTTCGTCTTCGACAACTCGACCTATGGAGAGCGCAGCAGCGACAGCGTGCGACTTCCCGGCGCCCTCCTCGAGTCAATGCGCTTCACCCTCTGACATCTGTGACCCTCACGGCGCGATATGTGCGTCCTGAGGGTCACAGATCATGGGGGAAGCGGTAGCCGGCGAGCTGGTGGTTTGCGTCTGAGTTCGCCGGTGGCCGTGCTAGCCGGAGGTGGGAAGTCAGACGTTGGGTGTTTCCGACCCAGGCTTCGTGGAGGCGGCCGTAGATGCCCCCCTCACCGACCAGCTCGGCGTGAGGACCCATCTCGACGATCGCGCCCTTGTCGAACACGACGATCAGGTCAGCGGCTTCGGCGGTAGCCAAGCGGTGGGCGATTGACACGACGGTGCGGCCTGTCGATAGCCGGGCGATGGTGTCGGTCAGTGCACGATCGGTTTCGGGGTCGACCGAAGACGTCGCTTCGTCGAGAATCAGCAGTCCGGGATCCGCGAGTGCGGCGCGGATCAATGCGACCAGCTGACGTTCACCCACACTCAGGTAGCCGCCTCGGGCTCCTACTTCGGTGTCGAGCCCGTTGGGAAGGCGCCCGACCCAGGCGCCCAGGTCGAGGCTCTTTACTGCCGCTGTGATGTCGGCATTGGTTGCGCCGATGCGACCGAGGCGCAGATTCTCGCGAAGCGTGGTGTCGAACAAGAACCCGTCCTGAGGAACCATTCGCACCGATGCCAGACGTGACTGCGGTGCAACCTCGTCGAGTGGAATCCCGCCGAGTTCGAGCCGACCACTGTTCGGGTCCGCGAGGCGGCACAACAGCTTGGCAAACGTGGTCTTTCCCGAACCGGTCTCGCCCACGACGGCGACATTGGTTCCTGCGGGGATGTGCACCGAGACATCGCACAAGACCTTTGGACCAGTGCGATACGAGAAGTCGACGTTTGTTGCCGTGATCGAGAGCGCCTGGCGAGGCAGGTCACGGCCCGTTTCGGGTTCGACGATGTCGACCGGCATGTCGAGCAGCTCAAGGATTTTGCGCCACCCAGCAATGGCTTCTTGGGTGCGGTCGGTGGTCTCGCCGAGTTCGCCCGTCGGCTCGTTCAACAGGGTGATCAAGAACAGCACGGCGATTAGTGTTCCGCCGCTGAGTCCCCAGTTGTCGCGCTGCCATACCCCCACGGCGAATGCCGCGGCCAGCGCTAGCGACCCGAAGAAGTCACCGGTAGAGAACACCATGGCCATGTACTTGTTGCGGCGAATGCCCGCCCGATACCGCTCGTCGGTCGCCTCTCGAACGCGTGACTCGGCTCGGTCGCCAACGCCGTAGGCCCGCACCGTGCTGGCACCGATGATCGCCTCGTTGGCGCGACCGACCATGAACGCGACCGACGCGCGCAGCCGGTCATAGGCGATGAGTTGTTTCTTCTGCACCCACTGCATGAACGGCACGGTGGGTAGAAACGCCACGAAGACGAGGATGGCGAGCTGCCAGCTGTACAACGCCATCACGACGAACACGCCAAGGATCACCATCGGGCCAACGGTCCAGGTCAACAAGCCCCACTCGCAGAATCTGCTGATGGCCTGAACATCAGATGTGACTCGGGTCAGGAACGTGCCGCTGCTGCTGTCGACATGGTCGGCCAGGCTCAGTCGGTGCACGTGGGCAAAAGCGCGAGTTCGCAATCCATAAATCGCCGCTTCCGCGTTGACGATCATGCGGCGGCGGGCCACGATCGTCACGACCGCAGATACGAGGACGACCATCACTGCGATCAGCGAGAACCTGACAACCTGACCCATGTCGACAACCGCTGAGCCATCGGCGTCAGTTGTGATGGCTCCATCGATCGTGCGCTGGATGAGCACCGGAATCGCGATACGTCCAACAGCAACGGCCAGGCCCATAACGATGGTGGACACCAAACCGGTGCGCAGCTCGGGGCTCTGCTCGATGCCACGCTTGAAGAGTTGCCATGCGCCGTCCGCAGGCGTCGTGTCGACCTGTGCGGCAACACCCATTTCGGTCGCGGCAGTGTCGCTCAGGGCAGTGTCGCTCAGGGCAGTGTCTGGCACCGAATTGTCTGGCACCGAATTGTCAGACATGACCTGCTCAACCATTTTCGGTCTCCGCCTCTTCGTACGCGGTCGCGAGCGCCAGATAGTCAGGATTCGCGAGCAGTTCATCATGTGTTCCGCGACCGGCGATGCGTCCGTCCTTGACGAACACGACGCGGTCGGCGAGTCGAATTGTCGACAGTCGATGGGCGACGATCAGCATCGATGGTGCATGTTCGCCGTCGCGCAGCGCATCGAGGATCTGACGTTCGATGGCCGCATCAACAGCGCTGGTTGCGTCATCAAGCACAACCAGCCGAGGCGTGCCCGCCAGTGCTCGCGCCAATGCGACGCGCTGGCGCTGGCCGCCCGAGAGGGTCATGCCACGTTCGCCGACGACCGTCGCTGCCTTGTCGGGCAAGACATCGACGAAGCCATGCGCGCCCGCAGTTACGAGTGCAGTGTCGATCTCGTTGCGCTCGATGCCCAGGCGTTCGAGGCCAACATTGGCGTCGACGCTGTCGCCGAAGAGGAACGCTTCTTGAAAGGCGATGCGGATGGCATCGG
>JBDNHG010000554.1:0-3164 GCA_041688925.1 Acidimicrobiales bacterium
GACGACAGCGACCGAAAGTCCGGCGCGAGCAACGGTCACCGTCGACCTGCTCGGCCTCCAAGACGACTCGATCGCCGGCTATCGGTTGACGGTTGCCTCTGCCGAGGCAACCAGCTGGATGCCACAAACAATCATCCAAACCCCCCTGTGCCTCCGCGGCGTCACCGTCGCGGGCCTGTGCCTGTAGTCGGCCAACGAGATCCGCCGGCACCGCACCCCACCCACAACCGCATCTGTGACCCTGTAGGTGCGAATAGTCAACCCCAGGGGTCACAGATGACAGGGCTACCAGCCCACAAACAAGAAGTCCCCGGGAAGACGGACTATTCAGCTCAGCGAACAGCGCGAGTTGTGAGCGCCAGCGAGCAACTCGGTTAGAGACGAGGCCCCCAGGGCCGAGGAACGGCGACTACCCGCCAACTGTAAAAGACTCCGGGAAGGTGGACGATTCAGCTCGGACAGCGTTTCGGCGAGGAACGAGCTGAAAGGCGGGCTACCCGAAGTCAGTTATGTCGAGTTTGGAGAGGTCGATGGCTGCGAGCGTCTCGGTGATTCGCATGCGGAAATCGACGGTGGGGAGTTCGGACATAGCGGGTGCAACCGAGGTCTTCAGACGTACTTCGAGGTCGAATGCACTCAGGCAGGGAGCGCAGTCGGCGAGTTGACCGCGTAGCTGGCCCATCTCGAGTGGCGTCGCGGCGGGGTCGCGGACTCCGTCGATGCAGTTCATGGCCTTGTCGCATTGCAGTGGCTGGCAGTCGCCGGTGTTCATAGTGCCAAAGTTCATGTCAGGTCCTTTGGTGAGTAGTGCAGATTGGTCACGGCGCGACGTCGACTGGCGTCGGTGCGGATTCAGCAGAGGTGTCTGCTGAATCGTCATCGACAAAGCCTCGTTCGCGGCCGAACTCATACAACTGCTCTTGCAGCTTCTTTCTTCCCCGATGGAGCCGACTCATTACGGTTCCGATCGGAATATCCAGTATTTCAGCGATTTCTTTGTACGCGAAACCTTCGACATCGGCCAGCATGACCGCGGTTCGGTACTGTTCGGGCAGCTCGTCGAGGGCATCGGTGATCGTGCTATCGGTGATGCGATCGAACAGCTGATCTTCGGCACTGCGACCGATTTTGGCTAGTTCAGAGCCGCCGAGACGTCGGTAGAGATACAGGTCTTGGACGTCCGCGAGGTCGCTCTGCATCGGTCGACGTTGCTTCTTTCGATAAATGTTGATGTAGCTGTTCGTCAGGATTCGGAACAGCCAGGCACGCAGGTTGGTGCCGGCTTCGAATCGTTCGTAGGCCCGATATCCCTTGAGATAGGTCTCTTGCACAAGGTCTTCGGCGTCGGCCCGGTTCCTGGTCATACGCATTGCGGTCGCGAACAATTGGTTCATGAACGGCATTGAGTCTTCTGCAAAGTTTGCTGGATCAGCCACTGCTGGTCAGGGTAGCTGTCGCAACCGATGGTGGCTTTTCAGCGAGCCGACCGTCACAGCTACCAAGTGCGCCTTTATGGCAGTTCCAGCGAGTGGTTCGTCATTCGCTGGTGCCTGGTGGTTCGATGGTGGTGTCGTTCCAGACAAGGTTGACGCCAGCATCGCGGAGCCGGGCGATGGATTCGCCAAAGATGGGGTGGTTCGAGAACCCGGTGCTCATCTGGGGCTCGATGGTGAGCGAAATGCCCGAACTAATCGCCTCGCACGCCAGCCCACTGACCATGTCATCGGCAAGCCCGAGTGCGATCTTGTTGATGGTGTTGAATCCGGCAGGAGCGATGATCATCTTGTCGCCAAGTGGCTGAAACAGCGGTTCGCCGTAGACGCTCATGCGCGTCTGCAGCTGGTGTCCGGTGAGAGCGATGACCTGGTCCGCATCGAACCAATGCAGTGCTCGTTCGGTTGCAATGGCGCAAACGTTCCAACCGTCGGCTTGCTCAGCTCGAATGCGGGCGATGATTTGGTCGGCGCCGGGCACCGCCGACACGCCGAGGTACAACACATTGCCGGCAGGCGAACCGAAGCTGGTCATGACCCGAGTATGGCTCCCGAGGTGCAGGAAGGCGCCCCGCCCTGCTGGCTCGGTCCGCTACTCGAAGTTGGGGTCGCGTTTCTCGCGTAACGCTGCGACGCCTTCGGCCGCGTCGGGACCCATGAATCCCAGCATCTCGAAGGCAAGGCTGGCGTCGAAGGCCGGTGCAGCCTGGTTCATCCACAGATTCAGCGCTCGTTTGGTGAGGCGGGTGGCTGTTTGTGACCCGGTTGCGAGCTTGTCTGCGACCTTTTGGGCTTCGGCAAGAAGTTCTTCGCCGGGTACTGCCTTGCTGACCAGGCCGATGCGGTCGGCTTCGACGCCGTCGATGAAGTCAGCGGTCAGCAGGTAGTACTTGGCTTTGGCCAACCCGCACAGCAGCGGCCAACACACGACCGCGTGATCGCCTGCCGCTACACCCATGCGCACATGGCCATCGGTGATCTTGGCTTCGTTGGCCATGAGCGAGATGTCGGCCATGAGAGCAACGGCGAGCCCGGCGCCGACCGCCACACCGTTGATGGCCGAGATGATGACCTTGCCGCACTGCAACATGTTGTAGACGACGTCGCCGGCCTCGCGCATGACACGTTGCAGCTGCTTGCTGTCGCCGACGAACGAGTTGATCCAGTCGAGGTCACCACCAGCAGAGAACGCCTTGCCTTCGCCGGTGATGACAACGACGCGGGTCTCATCGTCGTCGTCGATGTCACGCCAGATGCGACTCAGACCGAGGTGGAGTTCGGCATCGGTTGCGTTATAGGACTCGGGCCGATTGATCGTGATCCACAACACACCGTTGTCACGTCGCTCGAACTTCAGCCCCGAATACGAATCAAACCAGTCATCAGCCATTACGAGAACTTACGCGACCCAGCGCCGTGAATCGAATTGTGACGTCCCCAGGTTGTTCTCAGGTGGTCATAGAAGCGAAGCGAGACCGATGATTAGCACCAGCGCTGCTGCAGCCGCGAATGCGACGACGGCCATCTTGGCAGCGCCACGAACTCCGGGGCCGGGTCCGCCTGCGCCCGGGATCATCGGCTGCGATAGACGGCGCTACCGCCGAGGGATTCTTTGTTGAGGCGCTTGGACAGGTGCAGACCTTCGAGGATGAACTCGACGCCGCTGGCAAC
>JBDNHG010000555.1:0-2623 GCA_041688925.1 Acidimicrobiales bacterium
CTATGCCCGGCAGTACGAGCGAGAGCGACATCTACTGCCTCCGGCCGAGCAGCTTCCGCAAAACTGTCGCATCGACGCTATCGAGAGATTCGACGAAGCGAGAGAGCACGGCAGCGCGATTGCCTGCATCGACGAGCGAGGATGCCATCTCTTCGGCGACATGGTCTGCCTCGGATCCGATGGCAACGTAGGCGTACGCTCGGCCCCGGCGTTCTCGCGTGAGCCGACCCTTCTCGAACAACCGGCTGAGCACCGTCATGACGGTCGTGTACGCCAGTTCAGGCGCGATGACCTCGTGCACTTCTGCTGGAGTCGCCGGGCTGGCAACCGACCAGAGGTACTCCATGATCTGGTCTTCGAGAGCACCATTCGGGCGGCGAGTTCCCATCGTGACGATTCTCCTAGCGGCCGGACGAGCTGCTGTACACGAGCTGCTACACACTGTAGTGGAAGCGGGCCACAGTGATCCTGCGGCGACGCGCCAATGCGCGAGTTTGCCCTATCGACTCAGGCCATGCGATGCAGCGGCTCGCGTTGCGCAGCGTGAGCCAACTGAGTGACTCTTGGCAGAAAACGAGGTAAACGACCCTGAGCCGAGCATCCTTGATCGGTGAATTCCTCTGATACCGCGCAGACCACCGCTTCTGCGAAACGCGACGACATCCGCAACGTTGCCATCATCGCGCACGTAGACCACGGCAAGACAACCCTGGTCGATGGATTGCTCCATCAATCCGGCGCTTTCGGCGCCCACCAAAACGTGGATGAACGCGTCATGGACTCGATGGATCTCGAGAAAGAGAAGGGCATCACGATCCTGGCCAAGAACACCGCTATCCGGTGGAATGGCTACAAGATCAACGTTGTCGATACTCCTGGCCACGCCGATTTCGGTGGCGAGGTCGAACGAGCGCTGACCATGGTCGACGGCGTACTGCTGCTCGTCGATGCCAGCGAGGGTCCGCTGCCACAGACTCGTTTCGTGCTGCGCAAGGCACTCATGCGCAACCTGCCCGTCGTGCTGGTGATCAACAAGATCGACCGACCCGACGCCCGTGTTGCCGAGGTCGTCACCGAAGTCGAAGACCTCTTCCTCGACGTCGACGCCGACGAACACCAAATCGACTTCCCAATCATCTACACGATTGCAAGAGAGGGCAAAGCCGGGCTCGAACTTGACGCCATGGGCGACGACCTCGCTCCCCTCTTGCAGACCATCGTCGATCATGTGCCGGCCCCCTCCTATGACCCCGACGCGCCACTTCAGGCATGGGTAACCAACCTCGACGCTTCGGCCTATGTCGGACGTCTGGCGATCTGCCGAGTGATGAACGGCGAGATCCGCAGAGGTCAAAACGTCGCGTGGTGCAAACTCGATGGCACCGTCGCCAACGCCAAGGTCACCGAGCTCTACGTGACCGAGAGTCACGAACGTATCGAAGCAGACTCGGCCTCAGCCGGCGAACTCGTGGCCGTCGCCGGCCTGCCTGAAATCACCATTGGTGAGACACTCGGCGACCCGGCCGACCCTCGCCCGCTGCCCATCATTACTGTCGACGAACCCAGCCTGTCGATGACCGTCGGCAGCAACACGTCGCCTCTCGCCGGACGCAGCGGCGACAAGATGACGGCCCGCCAGGTCAAGGACCGTCTCGACAAAGAACTCATCGGTAACGTTTCGCTTCGAGTCGTCGACCTCGGTCGTCCTGACGCATGGGAAGTACAAGGCCGAGGCGAGCTTCAGCTCGCAATCTTGATCGAACAAATGCGCCGCGAAGGCTTCGAGCTGACCGTCGGCAAACCGCAGGTTGTGACCCGCGAAATCGACGGCAAGCTGCACGAGCCGGTCGAGGCAGTGTCGATCGACATCCCCGAAGAATTCGTCGGCGCCGTCACCCAGCTGATCGCTCCCCGCAAGGGTCTGATGCAAGAGATGGCCAACCACAGCGCCGGCTGGGTGCGTCTCGACTATCGCATGCCTGCCCGCGGCCTGATCGGCTTCCGCACCGACTTCCTCACCGAGACTCGTGGCACCGGCCTTCTGAACCATGTCTTCGACGGCTGGATGCCATGGCAGGGCGAAATCGCCAGCCGCCACAAGGGTTCACTCGTGGCCGACCGACTTGGTGTCACCACAAGCAACGCCATCCTCAACCTGCAAGATCGCGGCGCATTCTTCGTCGGCGTGGCCGAAGACGTGTACGAAGGCATGATCGTCGGCGAAACACCAAAACCCGGTGACATGGACATCAACATCTGCAAAGAAAAGGCGCACACCAATGTGCGCGCTGTTGCCGCTGACCAGACTGTCCGGCTTACGCCGCCGAAACTCTTGTCGCTCGAACAGTCACTCGAGTTCATCAGCGACGACGAATGCATCGAAGTGACACCCGACAAGGTCCGGCTGCGCAAGGTCGACCTCGACGCAACCACACGTCTCCGCACGGCGAAAAATCTAAAGAAGTCCCGCGAAGCCGGGTAGTCCGGGTAGTACGCCTTTCAGCTCGTTCCTCGCCGAAACGCTGCGCGAGCTGAATAGTCCACCTTCCCGGGGGCTTTTCTAGCCTCCGGGTAGTACGCCTTTCAGCTCGTTCCTCGCCGAAACGCTGCGCGAGCTGAATAG
>JBDNHG010000556.1:0-4659 GCA_041688925.1 Acidimicrobiales bacterium
ATGTCGAGTGATGTCGACCCCTGGACGCGGGTCAAGCCGGTGTAGTGCGGGTGCAGCGCGCTGGGATCGGGGTCGTATCCCATGACCGTTGACACGAACGTCGTTGTGACCATGCCGTGGCAGAAGACGGCGACCGTCTTGCCAGGGTGCGTGTCGCGCACCTTGGTGAACGCACGCATGACCCGAGCGTTGAAGACCGTGCGGCCCTCGGGGCGATACAGGAATTCGGGATCGTCCTTGATCCGGTCGACGTAGAAGCCCATGTTCTCTTCGCCCCGCACATAGGCCCCGGCCTGCCAACCGGCCTCTTTCAGGTCATCGTCGAGTTCGGCTTCGATACCGAGATGTTCGCAGAGCGGCAGGGCCGTCTGATGGGCCCGCAGCATTGGACTGGCAACGATGTGGGTGACGTTCTCGCTGAGCAGGAATTCGCCGATGGCCTCGGCCTGCTGCTTGCCGAGTTCGCTCAGCGGCGGATCACCTTTTCCGCCGCTCTGCGATTCGTCGTGGGGTTGGCCGTGTCGGACTACGAGGATGTTCATGGTGTGAGTTTCAGAGTTCCTGGGTTCAGAGTTCCTGCAGACCGATTTCTCGGCCCCGGTCGCCAATCGCTTGTACGAATAAGTCAGCTTCATCGTTGGCGATGACGGTCTGCGCGATGTTCATGCGTTGGTCGCTGGTGGTCAATTGGATGAGGCGTTTGGACAAGGTTGCCTCGACGAAGTCTGCCCACTGCAAGTCGACTTCGGTTCGATGCAGCGCGTGTTCGAGCTCGCCGATTCGTGACGTTATGCCGTTGCCCCGCTTCGAGAAGAGCAGGAGGCGGTGCTCGGTGAGCACTAACCACTGGTCGCCGAGCAGGTGGTACGAGCCGAGCGTGTTCGTCAGGCCGTAGCGATCGATGTAGCGAGCCAACACGCTTCCGCGATTGGTGGCCGAAGCCGTGCGCGGGCCTTTGACCCGCTTGAGAAGCAGCACCGCTTCGACTCGAGTGTCGGGCGCAATCTTGTCGTCGAACTTGCGTCTGATGCGATCGTTCGTCTTCACCGGAGGTCGAACTTAGCCGCAACCATCGAACGTGTACCTAGTACGCGTCCCGTCTGTCAGCGGTTGCGGTTGCGGAGTTCGACGGCGATCTCGGGGCCGACGAGCCCGTTCAGTTCGGCATGGAGCGATTCACTGACAGGTACAGCGCCCACATAGGCCGAGGCGAGCGCTTCGTCGTCGCCGCCCTTGTTGGTGCAGCACCATGCCATCGATTCGAGCCCGCCGTCCCAGTCATGACGTTTCCATGGTCGCAAGGTTTTGGTGCCGTCGACAGCCACGTCGACCTTGAGTGGTGCCTGCCAACAGATCGAGGGTTTGTATTCGAGCGGGTTCTCGTTGTCGTCGATCGCTGCGAGGTGCAACGCGCAGCCTTCGCCTCCGGCAAAACCGGGCCGGTTGTGGAAGATGCATGCGCCGTCGATGACGCGCGTGTTCGTGCGGGTCTCGTCGCTGAACACGCCGCCCTCGAACGCCGCGTCGGCGAATTGGAAGATGGAATCGTCGAGCGAGACGCCGAGTGCCCCGATACGCAATGCCTCGTCCTCGTCAATCATCTGGGCGCCGACCGAGCAACACCCCTGGTTCAAGCCAGCCGAGGGTTCGGCCAGGATTCCCTCGCAACCCTTGTTCCAGATGCAGGTCCAGTTCGAGTCGATGAAGTCGACGTCGATATTCCAGACCGTGCCGTCGATTGGATCGACGTAACGTTCGAATCGGCTCTCAGATGGTTCAACCACTCGTGCAGTATTGCCGCATTGCCACCCGAGTCGGTGCCGATCATGGCAGGCTCAACACATGGAACAAGAGAACGAACCGCGGATCGCTGTTTACCTTGACTACGAGAATCTGGCGATCGGCGCTCGCGAGAATCTTGGCGCTCCGTTTGACTATGCCAATGTTGCCGATGCGCTCGCCGAGCGAGGGCGGGTCATTGTTCGCAAGGCGTACGCCGACTGGTCCTATTTTGACAAGGACCGGCGCATGCTCACGCGCCACAATGTTGAGCTGACCGATATCCCTCAGAAGATGGGCGGCGCCCGAAAGAACGCCGCCGACATCAAGATGGCGATTGATGCGGTCGAGCTCGCTCTCGAACGGGACTACATCTCGACGTTCGTGATCTGCACCGGCGACAGCGACCTGAGCCCGCTGGTGCACAAGCTGCGCGAGTTCGATCGTCGGGTGATCGGTGTTGGTATCAAGGATTCGACCTCCAAGTTGCTGCCGCCTGCGTGCGACGAGTTCCTCTTTTACGACAATCTTGTCGACTCCAACCGGCCGTCATCGGATGAACGCAAGCGTTCGACACCTGGCGACTTGTCGGTCGTCATCACCACGCTCGCTGGTCTCGAAGAAACGACCTCGGGTCCAGTGCGCGGGTCAGCGCTCAAGCGGGCTGTGCTGCGCAAGGATCCAACATTCAACGAAGCCGACCTTGGGTTCCGTGGATTTACGAGCCTGCTCAAAGGGCTCGACGATCAAGGGCTGGTGTCACTCGACGGGTCAGGTGACCCGATTGTGTCGATCGCCGGAAGCGGCGCCCTCGAAGCGGCAGACCAGTTGCTGACGACTGTGGTCGGCGACGCGAAGACCGTGCCGTACACCGGGCTCAAGGATGCATTGCTCAAGGCCGACAAGTCGTTTTCTGAGGCCAATCTTGGCTTCCGCAACTTCGGCAGCTTCGTGCGTTCGGCCGAGGCGCGTGACCTGATCCAAGTCACCGGCAAGAACGATGATCGCACCGTCAAGCTGGCTCCGAAGTCTCGGCGGCGCTGATGGGCGACCTTGTTATCGAACAGCTCGACGAACTCGGTGTCACCTATGAGGTCGTCCCGTGTGATCCTGATCTGGCCGACACTGCCCAGTTCTGCGAGGCATACGGCTATTCGATGGACGACTCGGCCAACGCCATCGTGGTGGCTGGCAAGTCAGATCCGCCGGTGTTCGCCATATGCCTGGTTTTGGCCGACAGCCGCCTCGACGTGAACAAGGTCGTGCGCAAGAAGCTCGGCGTGCGCAAGTGTTCGTTCGCCTCTGCCGAGCAGACCATCGAGTTGACCGGAATGCAGATCGGCGGCGTCACGCCGTTCGGCACGACCCAGCCGCTTCCGCTGTGGATAGACGCCCGTGTGATGGAACGCGACAACCTGATCATCGGCGGCGGCAGCCGCGACCGCAAGCTGCTCGTGCCGCCGGCCACCCTGGCCGCACATCCCCACGCCGAAGTCATCGAAGGCCTCGCAAAACCCATCGAGTAACCCCTCTCAGATGCGGTTGTGGTCACCTACGTCGTCGACCCAGTAGCACGCAAGTGACTTCTTTGGAGCGTCACCCTTGTGCTCGGACAGATGCAACTGCACATCGCCACGACGAAGGAATGCATAGACGGGGAAGTTCGGTTCGAACTGATGCGTACTCTAGAGCACGAACCCGATGCGTTCATAGAACCGGGCGGTCGCGTGCGCTTCCTTGACTCGGGAAATCGGCATCATTTCGTGAGCCACCTCGCAGACCCTATTGCTCAGGTCGCTGCAGCGCTGGCAGCTGCGGCGACTATGGCTGCCAGTTCGGTCATGTCGCCGCGGTAGGCGCCGATGCTCAGCCGAATGAAGTCGGTTTCGGTTGGCTCGACGAGAAACGGGCGCCCCGGGGCTGCACCAATACGGTGGGCAGCGAGGTACACAACGGCCAGTTGTTCATCGTGCACGGGCACGGCCATGTTGAGCCCGGCGCCGATCTCCAGATCGATGTTGTGCGTGGCGAGGGCGTACACGAAGGCTTGTCGACGGCGCATGTAGATCGCCGCAGCGTCGGCGACCTGCTGCTCAACGGTCGGGTCGGTCAACATTTCGAGAAGGATTTGCTGGATCAGCTTGCTTGTCCATGATGGGCCCAATGATCGGCGGCGTTCGAGCGTTCGCAGCGGGGGAGCGGCACCGCCGATCGCTGCGATGCGCAGGTCGGGACCGTGCGATTTCGAATAGCTGTGCACCAACACGCTGCGGTCGGGTCGGAGCGCAGCCAGGCTGTGCAGTGCGACGCCGGCGGCATCGCCGGAATGGTCATCCTCGATTACCCACACATCTTCGGGTAGCAGGGCAGCGATGGCTCTCGCTCGTTGAGCGGTCATGGAGACGCCGGTCGGGTTGTGGGCGCGAGGCTGCAACACGAGCGAGCTGGGTTTGCGCCCGAGCGCGATTCGCAGTGCGGCCAGATCAAGGCCCTGGTCGTCGAGCGGCACGCCGAGCACTTCGGCTCCGGCCAGCTCGAGCATGTCGAGCAGCGGCGGGAACGTCGGCTGCTCGACGACGACACGGTCGCCGACCTGCACCAGGGCACCGACGAGGCGGTCGAGGGCATCTTGCGCGCCATCAACCACGCTGATGTGTTCAGGATCGAAGGGCCATCGTCGCCGCAGTTCGTGTTCGAGCTCGGGCAGCAGCGGCGAGTCGAGGTAGCTGCCGACTGCAACGTGGGCATGAATGCGGTGCAGGATCGCACCGAGATCAGGCAGCAGTTCATGGTCAGGTGTGCCCGTGCTCAGGTCGATCTCGAACGTGCCGGGCGGCACCGGAACCTGCCAGTAGCGGCCTTCGATCGAACCTCGTGAAC
>JBDNHG010000557.1:0-6722 GCA_041688925.1 Acidimicrobiales bacterium
CATCGGGAAATCATTGACGAACGAGATGTAGCGCGGCACCTTGAAGCGCGCGATCTTGCCCTCGCAATACGCCTTGATGTCATCTTCGGTAGCCGCTTGTCCTTCGGCCAGCTGGATCCACGCCATGATCGCTTCGCCATACTTCGCGTCGGGCACACCGATCACCTGGGCGTCGGCGACGGCCGGATGTGTGTACAGGAACTCTTCGATTTCACGGGGATAGACGTTTTCGCCGCCACGGATAATCATGTCCTTGATGCGGCCAACGATGTTGACATAGCCCTGTTCATCCATGATCGCCAGGTCGCCCGAGTGCATCCACCCGTCGGCATCGATGGCCTCGTCGGTCTTGTCGGGATCGTTCCAATAGCCGTTCATGACATGGAAGCCGCGGGTGCAGTACTCGCCTTCGGTCCCACGTTCGACGGTCGCGCCTGTCTCGGGGTCGACGATCTTGGCCTCGACATGTGGCAGCACCTGGCCCACGGTGGTGGTTCGCAGCTCGACCGAGTCTGTGGTGCGGGTCTGGGTCGACACCGGCGAAGTCTCGGTCTGGCCGTAAGCGATCGTTACCTCGCTCATGTTCATCTGATCGATCACCTGGCGCATGACCTCGATGGGGCACGGTGAACCCGCCATGATGCCGGTGCGAAGCGAGCCAAGGTCTCTCGTTGCCAAATCGGGATGCCCGAGCTGCGCGATGAACATCGTCGGCACGCCGTAGAGCGACGTGCAACGCTCGGCCTCGACTACGCGCAGTACTGCCGCAGGGTCGAACGTCGGGCACGGAACAACCATGGTGGCACCGAACACCGCGCACGCCAGATTGCCCATGACCATGCCGAAGCAGTGGTAGAACGGCACCGGAATCGCAACGCGATCGGTCTCGTCGTAGTCGCACATCATGCCGACGAACTTGGCATCGTTGAGAATCGCCCGGTGGCTCAGGGTCGCGCCCTTGGGGAAACCGGTTGTTCCCGAGGTGTACTGGATGTTGATGTCGTCGGTCGGTTTGAGCGAGGACATGCGTTCTTGCAATGCCTGATCAGAGACCGATGCTCCGGCGTCGACCAGGTTGGCCCAGTCGTCGGTGTCGAAATACACCACATGTTCGAGCCCGGCACAGTTGGGCCGCACCTGCTCGACCATGTCGCGATAGGCCGAGGTCAGGTATTCGGAGCGCGTCACCAGCATCTTGCAACCCGACTGGTTGATCGCGTACTCGAGCTCGCTCGTGCGATATGCAGGGTTCAGGTTGACCTGGATGGCGCCGATCTTGGCGGTCGCAAACTGCACGTAGACCCATTCGGCATAGTTCGGGCTCCACATGCCCACCCGGTCGCCGACTGCGACGCCAAAGGCCATGAGCCCTTTCGCTACCGCATTGACCGATGCGTTGAACTCGCGCCAGGTTTGGCGGATGCCTTGATGATCGACAACCAATGCTTCGCGGTCGCCGAACCGTTCGACAGTCTGTTCGAGATTGTCACCAATCGTTTGCTCGATCAGCGCAATGTCGGTCGCGCCTGCGTCAATTGCCAATGCCATCGTCGGCTCCCCCATCACTGCCCCGTTGCGTTATCTCGCAATGATAGGACACCGCTGCTCACCCGGCTTGCGGCCCTAGCTCACGATGCGTGAGACGTCTGTCGTCGGCACCGTTTTGCCTTCGCCAAACCACTCGCCCGCTTCGATGCGCAAATAGGCGAGCAGACCCATCAACGACGCGTCATAGTTGACTCGCCAGCCCGCGAAGTCGATCCATGCCTGGTTCAGATCGGGTTTGAGCGGAATGTCCAAGGCCTGGAGTTGGCTACACAGCTCGTCGAACGTCGTTCGAGAGATAGAGATCGGGCCGTTCGGTGCCGGATCGGCAGGACGCTCGATTTCAAACGTGTCTGCCAGGCTCCCGAGCGTCACGAAGCCCGACCGAATACACAACGCAGCGCGTGGTGAGCGTTCGATGTCAATCGTTGACTCCATCAGTGCAGCCGCGTCCAGTACCACACCTGCTGTCTGCAGCCAGGACCTTCCGTATTGGGCGGACCGAAAGAACGACAACGACGTGTGGGTGCTGTGGGTTTCTTCGATCTCGAGGAACCAGTGTTCCCACTCAGCCCAGACCAAATCCATCTCATCGAGCCAGCCGATGCGGTGGCTGCGGTCGAGAAACGTGAGCGGATGCGGCGGGCGTCCGGCCCGAACTTCGAGCCGGGCAACGGCGATCTCGCGGTCAAGATAGGCGCTGTAGACCGTCGGGAGGTAACTGATGACCAGACCGACCAGCCCCAGTCCAATGAGTGCCTCGGTCACGACGAAAACCAGCGTGAGCATCGACTCTGCGTCCCGAATGCCCAGCGTTGTCAGCGACGACCCACTCAGCACAAAGGCATTGCCGAACGGACGCACGCCCTGACCCCAATACATGATGGCAAACCCGAACATGATGTGGGCCGCCCACACAAAGGACAAGGTGATGAGTGCGAACGGCGCCAACCGGGAATCGAAGAGATTGCGACCCTCGGGGTCGCGAATCCAACGATGGGCTGTCCTCGAGATCAAGCCCATGAAGCGATAGTGGTAGCGAGTGATGCGGGGTCGTTCGGCGCGGGGAACAACCACAGTCAGCATCGCCGACCACAACGTGCCCGCAACAAGAAGGCCCCCAGCGATCTGGATGATGATCTCCAGAGCGGTCGTCACTCCGCTGACACTACTGCCAGAAAAAGTGAAGGTCCGACCTGCACGGAACAGGTCGGACATTCATGGTTGATGAAATTGCAGACATCTCAGTCGGTCACCACCGTTGAAAAGGTGGTCGCAGGTCGAGTGCGTCTGAATCGAACGCGGCGCCAGAGCGGCGGTCGGCTCGCCTTTCTTTGTCGCCGGGCGGCGCCCAGGCCACGTTGTCGTTTCATTTCGAGCTCGCGTTCGGCGAGAACGGCACGGACGAGGTGGGAATGTAATGGATACATGCGATTTTGCTTTCTGTAGTACTGATTGGGGGTAGTCCGCCTTTTTCGCAGGGCGAAAAACGCTGTTTTGGAGTTGTCACCTCGACGGTCCCGGACCGCTTCGCTACCGCGAGCGAGCTACCTAGGGCCGCAATGGCGCGCCGAATTAAGGCAGGTTCGATGCCCTCGAATTGTCCAGGCGCCTGGCGCCTGGACAATTCAGATGGCACAGCTCGACGGCGTCGTGGCGTCGAGGTACCGATTTCGCCGCGACGCCACCCTCATGGGGCGACGTTGCTGGCTATGTAGTCCGCGTCAGCGGTTTAGCAGCTGCCAAGGAGCGCGAGCCCCGAAGAAATCGGGCCGGTGATGTTCGTCATCATCTGAATCATGTCGCCTCCTCTGTGGTTCGTTGGTTGTACGAAGCTCAAACAGAGTGACGCACATCAGGCGTCGACGCAAACGAATTAATCGGTGACCAGGTCGAGATCGACCATGAGGTCGTACGCGACGGCTTCGAGCGAAGTACGCAGCGTCTCGAGATCGGTGCCTGCCAGCAGCTCGAGGATGGCGTGTGCGATGAAGAGTTTGCCGCCCTGAGGAGCAGGGGTGACGGCGGTTTCGAGCTCGTCGATACTGACGTTTTGTTGGGCGAGTACACGTGATATTTCGTGCACGATGCCGGGGTGATCCTGGCCTGTCAGCTCGAGCGTGACATGGGTGGCTCCTTCGGCATCACCAGACGCATCGGCTCGTTCGGCGGTGATTGCGAGCAGCCCATCGGCTTCGAGGCCGTCGAGAGCGGCCAGCAGCGCGTCGACCGAATCGTCGGCTACCTCGACCAGCACGATGCCGGCGAACTTGCCAGCCAGCTCGGCCAGGTGGCTGCGGTCCCAGTTGCCACCGTGCTCCGCGACGATCGAGGCAACGGCATCGACGAGGCCCGCCTGGTCATCGCCGATCAATGTGATGACAACTGATGTCATGGCCGCACCCTAGTCGGACGCGTCCACGGCCTCGTCTCAGCGCACATTTCAGGCGCCGACAACAACCAGGTGACGAGCCTTTTTGCCGCGTTGTAACAGCAAAAACCTGCCGTCGATCAACGCATCGTCGCTAACATGGTCTGCCGCGGTCTTGACACCATTGATACTGATCTGGTTCTCGCCCAACTTGCGCCGCGCATCGCCTTTTGATGAGCACAGGCCGCTCTCGATCAGCAGCCCGATCAGGTTCTGTTCTTGGCCGAAGGCATCAGCATCAACCGTTGTCTCGGGGATGATGCCTCGCAGCGACTCGGCCATCTCGCCCGTGAGTTCGGCTCGACCAAACAGCGCGTCGGCTGCGAGGTTTGCTTGGCGAGCAGCTGATTCGCCGTGGATGATCGTCAGCGCCTCGTCGGCCAGGCGGCGTTGCGCCGCTCGGTGCTCGGGCGCTGAACGATGCTCGTCCAAAACTGACGTCACTTCAGCGACGGTCAGGTCGGTGAACCACAGCAACATTTGCTCGACATCGTCGTCGGAAACGCGCAAGAAGTACTGGTGGATCTCGTAGGGAAGCGTGCGGTTGGCATCGAGCCATATGGCGCCGTCGGCCGTCTTGCCGAACTTGGCACCATCGCTGCGGGTCAACAACGGCCATGTCAGTGCGAATGCCTGACCTTGGGAGCGCTTGCGGATCAGTTCGGTGCCGGCGGTGATGTTGCCCCACTGGTCACTGCCGCCCATCTGCATCAGACAGCCTTTGTTCTCGTACAACCACCAGAAGTCGAACGCCTGTAACAGCATGTAGCTGAACTCGGTGAAGGAGATGCCGTTTTCGCTCTCGAGCCGGGTGCGCACCGAGTCTTTGGCCATCATCTGATTGACGGTCACGTGTTTGCCGACGTCGCGTAGGAAGTCGATCACGCCGACGGGACCGGTCCAGTCGTAGTTGTTGACCATCTCGGCCGTGTTCTCGGCGCCGCTATCGAAGTCGAGGAACCGCTTCAATACACCAGAGATGCCCTCGAGATTGTGCGTCAGGGTGTCGGCGTCGAGCAGGTTGCGCTCTTCTGAGCGCCCACCGGGGTCGCCGACCATGCCGGTGCTGCCACCGACCAGGGCGATTGGTTTGTGACCTGCCATCTGCATGCGCCGCAGTGCCATGATCGGCACGAAGTTGCCGAGGTGCAGCGAGTCGGCGGTGGGGTCGAAACCCACGTAGACCGTGACCATGCCCGAGTTGAGCGCCTCGCTCAGCGCATCGCGGTCGGTGGTGTCATGGATAAGGCCTCGAGCGTCGAACTCGGCCAGTACGTCAGTCGTCACGACGACGATGGTAGTGCCGTCGTGGCTGACGTTTGGCCTTGTTTACCCACAGCAGAAACAATGTGGCGCATCACCACCGGATAGATGCTGGCTGATCGCCGCACCCGCCTTTTGCTGGTGCACAATGATGGGAATGGATGTTTTGACCGACCAGCAGGCCAGCCCCGACAATCTCACACCCACAGGATGGCGCTGGACACTCCCCCGCGTCCTCGGATTCGTCGCCTTTCTGGCCATGGTGTTGTTCTGGATCTACGTGTTTGCGAACGGAGACAGCATCGCTCACCCCGACACGTTCGAAGACCCTGTCTTCGCCGAGGCCGCCGAATCGGTCTGTGCCAACCGCCAAGCGGCCATCGCCGAATTGCCCCTGGCTACCGCAGCAGTTGATCCGGCAGGCCGCAGCGAACTCATCGACCTCGGAACAGAGCAGCTCGAATTGATGCTGGTCGAACTCGACGCGTTGCGGCCCCCGACCGACGCTATTGGTGCCGAGGGCGTGGTTCAGTGGCTCAAAGATTATGAGTTGTATCTCAACGACCGGCGGGCCTACAGCGACATCCTCGCTGGTGGCGACGACCCCGCCTTCGTCCTCAGCGGCAACGATCAGGGCGTGCGCGTGACCGACATGCTTCGCACTTTTGCCGAGGTCAACAAAATGGACAGCTGCGCGCCGAGCGGCGACGTCTGACCAACGCGGTCAGCTCGCAGCGTCACGTAACTCGCGTTTGAGGATCTTGCCGCTCGCGTTTCGGGGCAACGACTCGGTAACGATCGTCACAATCGATGGCACCTTGAAACCTGCGATCCGCTCGGCGAGGAATCGCTGAAGATCGTCGGCTGCGAGCGAGACGCCTGGTTTGACCATGACATGGCAGGCGAGCTCCTCGCCCAATCGGTCGTGGGGCACGCCATAGACCGCAGCTTCGTAGACCGCTGGATGTTCGTAGATCGCCGCCTCGACCTCGTTGCAATAGATGTTCTCGCCACCTCGTAGCACCATGTCTTTGACACGGTCGCTGACATAGACGAACCCGTCGGCATCGAGACGGCCGATGTCACCCGAACGCAACCAGCCGCCTTCGATGGTCTCGGCCGTGGCGTCGGGCCGATTCCAGTATTCAGAGATGAGCATCGGGCCTCGGAACCAGATCTCGCCGGTTCCTCCAACGGGGAGCACCGCGCCCTCGGGATCGGTGATGCGCACGTCCATGATGGGCACTGTCTTGCCGGTCGACGTCGGATTGTTGACGAACATCGAGCCCCCATTTTGCGGCCCGTACGCGTTCGTCTCGGTCATGCCGTAACCAAGACCGGGTCGCCCGTTCGGGAAGTTGTCTTCGATGCGCTGGACTAGCTCGGGCGGCATCGGCGCCCCGCCGCCACCGACCGACTTCAACGACGACATGTCGCGAGACGCAAAGCTTGGCGACTCGAGTAGGTCCCAACTCATGGTCGG
>JBDNHG010000558.1:0-3979 GCA_041688925.1 Acidimicrobiales bacterium
GTACCCAACGTGAGGACCATCTGGATCAAGCTGCACTACGGGCCGAAGGCCCGAGTCTGATTGGAACCGCCCTGTACGGAGCCGTACGCAGGGTGGTGTGGGACCCGTGGCTGACGCTAGTCAGTCACGGGGACCCGATTCTGCCTTGTTAATTTCGACGCCGCCCTAGGAGGACTGTCAGCAAAAATGGCATCAACAGCGCGATCACTGAAGGCTCGGGAACCACTCGGATCTCGTTCAAGGTCATTGAAAACTGCTCGGTGTCCGCCTCAAATGTGAAGTGCAAACTCGTAAACGAGTCTATAGAGCCGGTGGTGCCAAAATTAAGGGCGGAGAAAGGCACCGTGGTGACCCCAGAGCTGCTGAGCGAAATCCTGTTGGTTGACGGTCCATACACAGCGGTTGATCCCCCTCCAAGTTCGGCGATAAGAAATCCCGACCCCGCTAGGTTGCTGAAATCGAATTCGAATGCGTTGTATCCTAGAAGGCTGAAGGGTCCGCCGCCGGAATATTGAAGCCTCAAATCCAGAGGCCTCGACGCAAGGTTACTCTGCCCGTCAATGCTCAGTGACAGTAATCCTGCGGACTCATCGAGCGTGCTCGTCATCGTTGCACCGCTCGCTGCAAGGCGCTCACTGATTGTGGCCGAACGGTCAGATCCGAATGGGCTACCTATCGTAGAATTGTTGGTAACAGGTCCTGAAAGGGACAGCGAGAATGGACCCTGATCGAAGGAATCCAGGACAAGAGTTGCCGCTGAGAGCGGCAAGAGTCCCAGCGAAAGCAGGAGGGCACACAATATTAGTATTTTGCTCATCGGTGTAACAGTGTTGTTGAATCTATGGAGTCGGAATAAGTGTCCGAACGGACCCTTCTTTGATAAAGAGCGCGGAGTCCCAAACCTCGTCCTCGACGTCGGCGATGACCAGCTTGATGCTGTGAGTTGTGTTTGGTGTCACGAATGCGTGGATTCGCAATCTGACGGTCATTCCGTCGTATTCCACCCTCACATTCTGATTCGGGGGAGCGACCAGTGCGTCGAGGTCTTCGTCGCTCAAGTATAGAAACTCGTTCACAGCCGCGATCTCCTCGCCTGTGCAACTCTCTTCTTCTGAAATTAGCGGATGCACCGAATTGACTGCTACAATATCCGAACAATCCGGGACGAGCGAGACGACCTTCCCGTCAATCGTCAGCATGAATGCGTCGTTGTAGCAACCGGACTGAGCCGTATCGAAAACGTATTCGTCATACTCATCCGAACCGAATTGGAATTGCATTTCCAATTGGCCATTGGCGCAGAACACATCGAACTCGAGGGCCGCTGCATCGTTTGTTTGGTTGCCAGCGACTCGGTCCTCAAGCTCTTGGTCACCTGCGCTATACCAAGGTGTTGAGATTCCTTCGCTGGTGTCTCCGCCGTTCCAGTCGTTGAAATCTCCTGTCGTAAGAGCCACACCCGACGCAATTTCCAGACCCGAAAGGGTTCCTGTCGTGAACTCACCACTCGAAGCCTGCACACCGCTGAACACCTCATTTGAAGGAGCAGCCGTCGCCTCTTCTACGATATTTGCAACGAGCGTCTCCGCAAATGTTGCACCGGAACCGGTGCGGACAAAAACCGTGAGATATAGCGGATAGCTCTCGTCACCGGTCGAATCTCTGGTCACGACACGGATCGTGTGGGTGCCTGGGTCCCAGCCAGTGGTGTCGATGGTCAGGTCATCGAAGGGGGAGGCGGTGTCAATGTCACCGTTGAACGTCACGATGTCGTAAGCCGCGACCTCGTCGATGTCTGTGGCTCCGTCAGGGTCGCCCTCGGTGAAGACAATCGTGAAGCTCTGCCCCTGAGTGACGATCAGGCCGTTTGCCGGACTCGTCACGTTGATCGTGGGGCGCGCATTGCCGCCGGTAGTCACAAACTGTGATGCGGAGGCGGTCTCGCCGACGGCACCCCGCGAATCAAAAGCCTTTGCGGTGATGTCGTGAGTGCCCTTCAAGAGGTCGTAGTCATTCTCTTCGATGTCTTCGATGTCATCCCCGAATTCGAATACGCCCGGACTGGTCTCGTCCGGGGTGGTGTCGGTCCCGATCAAGATGCCGTTGTCGTAGAATTCTACCCGACGAACCTCGTCGCCATCGGCATCAGTCGCGGTCGCGGTGAAAACCGCAGGCTGTGCCGACGCCGAAGGTGTCGTTGGCCCGCTGGTGATAGTGATGGTCGGGGTCTGATTGGAGCCAACGATGACACGCCGGACGGCACTTGCAATCACCGTGCCGGTGCCATCGACAACGGCGGCCTGCACATCGTATTCGCCCTCCGCGTCTGGGAGCCAGACCGCACTGCCTCGAACAAACTTGATCCCGTCGATCTCGTCAAAGTCGGTGATCTGTCCGATCTGCTCCCACGGATCGCCACTGTTGTAGTCCCGCTGGTAGACGCGGATCTTGGCCGGAAGGGCGGAGAACACATCCAGATTGAAGGCGAAGCAAACGCCGTCGATCAAATCCACTTCCTGATCCTGTGTGGGAAGGACAAGGAAGCCCCCGTTGTAGGGGTCCGCGGTCTCGTGGATTCGGTAGAACAGCTTTTCGGCTGTACTCATCAGCCCGTAAGTGATTGTCGTGCCGGTTCCCGGCTCGGCAATCCCTGTATCCACCCAATTCTCCAAGTCGGGACTCATGAAGACTTGGTAGTTGTAATCGACGGTCGTGGTCCAACTCAGTTGGTGGTTGGTCGGGGTTCCGACGAAGTCCACTTCGATAGGCGCTTGAGCCGATACCGAGACTGTGAAAATCAAGAGGAGCGCGAAGCGCAGAACAGTTCTCATTGGGCACCTCCTTCCACTTTGCCGAGCCGGCGCTTGGGCTGAACCTTCCAGTAGTGCAGAACAATGTCCTTTGGCTGGGGAGGATTGGCGCGAAGCGCAGCTTCGCGTTCCATCCTTCGCTGCTCTCTGAGGTCATAGGCCTGCTTCAAATGGGCGTAGTCGCTGCGGTAGAGTTCATGCAACGCGGTGATGCCTTCGTAGGCTTCCGCGTCGGTCAAATCACCCTGTGTGATCCGATAGGTTCCCGGCTCTGCCGTGAGATCTTCGGGAATACGATAGGGGGATTCCGCTGGAAGGTGCTCGGAACTCATTCTTCCGGCCATCAGGAGGGAGACGAAACGCTTGTCTCCCTTCTCGCACTCCGCGAATCCAGTAAGCAACATCCAATCCGCATTCGACCATGCCTGATACTCAGCCCCCTCATGCCACCAGCGCAGGTACGTCGCCCTGCCGTCCACCACCGTGGCAGAGATGAAAAGGGGAGTGGTCTTCGCAGCTTCCTCAAGCCATTGCTGAACCGCCGGAGAGTTGCGAAACGCATCAATCTCTTCCTGACTCAACTCTTGCCGTTCAGGGAGTTTGGGACGAGGATCGGGCAATCCGGGGTCGGCAATGCGGTGAATAGTCACCTGCCGGTCGGGAAGCTGGACAACCTTCGTCTCGCGGATCTCTACCGGTGGGAGTTCCGGTTTGGGTGTTGGTGGCGGTGGAGTGCCATCAGAAAGCTGGCCAACGATGGTGACGGAATCTTCCTGAGCGATTGCGATCAGTGACAGCCCGAAGGACGCGACGATGGCGAGGGGGATATGGCATGGCTTCATCAGCGCATTCGATAGGCTAAAGCTGTGTCGCCTACAAGGTGGATGTTGTGTGGTGGTCTTCATTTTCTGCAGAACGTTCAAGCGCTGGCACCGCTGGGGCGGTGGTGCGCGTCGATATCAGGGTGGATATTGGAACTAAGGAATAGCATGGATAACAGGAGGGCCCCAGCGGTTGTCCAGCCGCGCCTTGTGTGTGCCCAGCATGGGCACGTTGTAAATGGGGTTCAAGTCCCCTGTAGAAATACCAGAACATGAAAATGAAGAAACTACCATCTGAAGCCAACTCGGGGAAGGGTGACCGACCCGGGGAAGGAAGGCTAGGAGAAA
>JBDNHG010000559.1:0-5815 GCA_041688925.1 Acidimicrobiales bacterium
ATCGTGCTGTTCGACGACATGGTGCGCACCGGGTCGACTGTCGTCAAGTCCTGCGAATTCCTCAAGCGCGCCAAGCCGAATCGCACGGTCTTTGCTGTCTCACATTTCTACGCGTCGGCCGAGGGCCGCGAGAAGATGGCCAATCCGGCGATCGACGAGATATTGACGCTGAACACGCTTCCCACAGTGCTGAACCGCGACGTGCAAGGTCGGCTTCGCAAAAAGCTTGTGGTGCTCAAGATCGAGCAATGGTTGGCGAGCAACCTCGGCCAGATACTCGGTCTGCCGGTGCAGGATCACGACACCCTCTACCACATCGATATGTCGTCGAAGAACCCGCGTTTCAAGCACAAGATCTGGTCGAACGACCAACTCGCTGGGCTGCGCGACCAAGAACAACTCTTCTAACTTCACAACAACGGCACGAACGAAAACGGCAAGAGCGTCAATGGAGCATGGTGCTACCGCTGTCTCACTATTCTTTGGGCTGCGTTGGTTCAGCCGGTAAAGCTTGGGACCGGTGCGGCAACAGCTGCTGCAGGAGCAGTGTCGATGCGTGAAACGATGCAGTAGGCGTTGTCAGTCGAGAGCACACCCTGGAGGCAGCTTGGACCAGACGTGGTGTTTGCGTCGGCGGCACCCAACAGACACGGGGAAATCGCAGACTCAGCTGACGATGGTGCCGATTGGCTCGCCGGCCAAGATCTTGGGCACGTTGTCTTCGCCCATCAGATCAAACAACACGATCGGCAGGTTGTTGTCCATGCACAGCGTGGTGGCCGTTGCGTCCATTGCCCGCAGGTCCTTGCTGAGCACATCGAGATAGCTCACCGACTCGAGCTTGGTTGCAGTGGGATCAATCTTGGGATCGGCTGTGTAGATACCGTCGATGCCCGAATGAGTACCCTTGAGCAGTACTTCCGCGTCGATCTCGGCGGCTCGAAGGGCAGCCGCCGTATCGGTCGTGAAGAACGGGTTGCCGGTACCACCGGCGAAGATCACGACGCGATCCTTCTCGAGATGCCGTATGGCCCGACGGCGAATATAGGGCTCGGCGATCTCTGACATCTCGATCGCGGTCTGCACACGGGTAGGCACGCCGAGCCGCTCGAGCATCTCTTGCAACGCCAAACCATTGATTACGGTAGCCAACATGCCCATGTAGTCGGCTTGGGCGCGATCCATGCCCGCGCCTGCGCCTGAAAGGCCACGCCAAATATTGCCGCCCCCAACAACGACGGCGATCGACACGTTGAAACGGTCGCGGGCGTCGGCGATTGTGCGAGCGATCGAGCCAACGATGTCACCATCGATGCCATAGCCGATGTCTCCGGCGAACGCTTCGCCCGAGACCTTCAGCATCACCCGATTCCACCGAGCAGGTTCAGTACCACACTTGGAGAAATCTGGGGTGTCAGACATGGGTTCCTTTTGGATGGAAGGGGGGTTCAGGCGCCGATTCGGGCCTGAACGAAACGCACGATGGTGCCCGGAGCAGCCGTCTCGGCGACCGTCACCTTGTCGCCGTTGAGACCTTGCTCGAGGAGCACGCTCTCTTTGTACCAAGCGTTGAGGCGACCATCGACGATCTTGTCCCAGGCAGCCTCGGGCTTGCCTTCGGACTTGGTGATCTCGAGCAGTGCTTCGCGCTCTTTGGCGACATCGTCGTCAGAGACCTCAGATTTGTTGAGGAAACGTGGGTTCGCAAACGCACAGTGCAGCGCAATCGAATGCAATGCCTCGGCGTCGACGCCGCTGCCTTCGACGACGATGCCAATGATTCCGCGGCCGTCTTGCACGTGCAGATAAGTATCGAGCGTGTTGCCCTCAGTAGCCTCGACGAGCTGCACCGACCCGACGTCGATGTTTTCCTTCTTGGTCAACATCAGGTGTTCGATATCAGTCGCGCAGTCGACGGCAGGATCGCCACCGGCGAGTGCAGCATCGGCGAGTTTCTGAGCGACGGCGACGAAGTCGTCGCTCTTGGCCGAAAAGTCGGTTTCGCTACGCAGCAGCACGACAGCAACCTTGTTGCCATCTTGTGCCAGCGCCACGGCGCCTTCGGCGTTTTCTCGATCAGACCGCTTGGCAGCCTTGCTGAGGCCTTTTTCGCGAAGGATCTGTGTCGCAGCCTCGGCATCGCCGCCAGCTTCGGTGAGCGCCTTCTTGGCGTCCATCATGCCGGCGCCGGTTGCGTCTCGCAGCGCCTTTACGTCTTTGGCAGTGAAATCAGACATCGGGGTTCTCCTCTGGAGTGGCGGTCGGAGCTGCGGCAGCTTCGGCCTCAGGCGCGGCCTCAGGTTCAGAGGCAGCTTCGGCCTCAGGCGCGGCCTCTGGTTCAGAGGCAGCTTCGGCCTCAGGCGCGGCCTCTGCCACAGGAGCGGCTTCGTACGGAGCATCGTCGGGGGCGATGGACTTTGTCGACTCTGATGTTTCGCCAGCGCCGGGTTCGGCAATGGCTGCTTCGCCGGCAGCGACTTCTTCGACAGCGGCCGGGGCAGGGGCCGAAGCAGCGGCGGTGATGCTCTCTTGCACGCGGGCTTCGCGTGCAGCAGCAGCCTCGGCGGCAGCGGCCATAGCGAGAGCCTGCTCGCGTGCGATGCGAGCCTCGTCCTCAGGAGAGCGTTCGGCCGGTGCGGCAGACGCAGCATTTGGATTGCGACGGCTGTGGATGAAGCGACCTTCGATCACGGCATCGCTCATGATGCGAGTCATGACTTCGCCCGAACGGATGGCATCGTCGTTGCCTGGAATCACGTACTGGATCAGATCGGGGTCACAGTTGGTGTCAACTACGGCAATGATCGGGATGCCGAGCTTGTTTGCCTCGGTCACCGCAATGTGTTCCTTGCGCGTATCGAGAATGAAGATCGCGTCGGGCACCTTGGTCATGTTCTTGATGCCGCCGAGGTTGCGCTGCAGCTTGACGAGCTCGCGGCTCTTCAACAGTGCTTCTTTTTTGGGCATTGCTTCGAACTCGCCAGTGGCGATCATGCGCTCGTATTCACGCATCTTGCTGACCCGCTTCGAGATCGTCTCGAAGTTGGTGAGCATGCCGCCCAGCCAGCGCTGGTTCACATAGGGCATGTTGCAACGGTCGGCATAGCTCTGGATGCTGTCTTGGGCTTGCTTCTTGGTACCGACGAAGAGGATCGAACCGCCCCTGCCGATGGTGTCACGGACAAAGCCGTACGAATTCTCGATCTGGCCCAGTGTTTGGCGCAGGTCGATGATGTGGATACCCGAACGTTCACCGTGGATGAACCGTTTCATTTTCGGGTTCCATCGACGGGTCTGATGCCCGAAGTGGACCCCCGCGTCAAGTAGCTGCTTCATAGACACAACAGGTGCCATTGTTTTCTCCAGTCGGTTGAAGGGAGATCCGAACTGGCGCCGTTGCCTCGTGGCTCGGCGACCGCTGACGGTCGGACCTATGTAAATTGGGACGCGCCGGTTGCGCGTTCAGTGCGTCGATCAGGATAACCGTGCGAACTCGAGAACCGCCAGGTTGTTCGAGGTTCGTCCGCTTTCTGCCCGCTGCGTTCTGACTGCGCTGTCTCGGTGGCCCTGTTTCTGAGGGCGATCAGGCCACGTCATCGTCGATGTACGCCTGAATGATCTCGTCATAGGACGACTCGCAAACGAAGCCGAGCTCGTCGGCTCGCTTTGTCTCGAAGCGTTGCGGCCAGCCGGCAACGATGTCGGCGACTGTCGGGTCGACCGTCTCGGTGATCAGGTCAACCGCGCGTTGGCCACCGATGCGGGCCAGCGCTTCGATCTGTTCGCCGACCGTGACCGAGACACCCGGCATTGTCAGATTGCGTCGCGAACCAAGTCGAGCCGTGTCGAGTTCGGCGGCATGGATCAGATACCCGACTGCGCTTCTTGGGCTCGCATGGCTGTGGCGCACCGATCGGGGTACGGGCAGCTCTGCTGGCTTGCCAGCCAGCGGTTCACGAATGATACCGCTGAAGAAGCCAGATGCTGCGGCATTGGGCAACCCTGGCCGCACGGTGATCGTGGGCAACCGAATTCCGACGCCGTCGAAGAATCCGCGCCGGCTGAAGTCGGCCAACAATGCCTCGCACATCATCTTCTGCGTGCCGTATGACGTCAACGGTGTCAGGTGGAACTCATCGGGAATTGGATCGGGGAACGGCGCGCCGAACACCGCGATCGATGACGTGAACACCACCCGAGGAAGTCCGTGCGCGAGTCGGATGGCATCGAAGAGCGACCGGGTGCCGTCGAGGTTCACTGCCATCCCTTTGTCGAAATGGGCTTCGGCCTCGCCCGAAACAACACCGGCAAGATGGAAGATCACATCGGGAAGCGGTGACACCAGCGCTGTGGTCAGGCCGGGCTCGGCGAGATCAGCGACGATCGCACGGCAGAGGTGTGAATCGACCCTGGGGGCGACGACATCGACCAGGTCGATCTGTTCGATTGTCTCGCCTCGCAACGTGCCAGATTCGACCAGACGCTGCGTCAGCTTCTGGCCGAGCATGCCGGCCGCACCGGTGATCAAAATGTGCATGGCTCGTTCCCAACGTGAGATGACCCGCAGTACACGAGTCGCAGACCCCAGTATCACCCGTCCCAGCCATCGGGCGGTGGGATCAGCCGAGGCCGAACGTCGGGCTGGCTCGCATCGATAAGGATTTGCGGGTCGAGGTAGTGGTCTTCGATACGAGCGCCGAAGTGGAAACCAGTACTGGCAACAGCGATCGCCGAGTGCTGACTGACCATCATTCCGGTCGCGACCCAGATTTCGAGCAAGCCGGTATAGGTGGTGCGCACGCCATCGTCGTGCTGGATCGTGATCGCCTTGCGACCAGCGACCGGGCCGGCAAACCGCACATATCCCGACGCCGCAGCGGCAACGACCTGGTTGTCGCTGTTTCCGTATTCGAGGCCCCGATTGCCCGGCGCACCAATGTGGGCCGGCGGCCGAAACGGGTCGACCACCTGGGTCAGCATCGGAACGGCGTACAACACCGGCCGTGGACCGGTGACATCTTGTGAAGATGCAGCGGTGGTCGGCAACACGATGGCAGCGATCAGAAGCCACACGATCATCGAGCGGGTCATGCGACCCGCTCGATGACGCCGCCGACCCGTCGCAACGCACCGTCGCCGATGAGTCGCTCGACTTCGAGCGTCACCTCGCTCGGCGACCTACCCGACTCATCAACGACGGTGTCTAGCGCAATGGGTTCCCAGCCGATCGCCTCGAGCAGCCAAGAGTCGATGCCCAAACAAGCCTGGCGCGCTGCGGATTCGTGTGTGCGGGCCTTGGTGGCGCCAGCCGACCCACCGGACCGAGCGTTGACCGCATCGCTCGGAGCCACCGCGTCGAGCAATTCTTCAAAGTTGTACAACGCGTGTGCTCCGTCGGCAATGAGCTTGTTGGTTCCGGCCGAGACCGGAGAATGGATGGATCCGGGAACAGCGAACACAGCTCGGCCCCGCTCGAGCGCCTCGTCGACGGTGTACATCGATCCTCCTTTCTGTGGCGATTCGACCACCACCACAGCCGCCGACAACGCAGCCACCAACCGGTTCCGCGCCGGAAACCGCCAGGATTCGGGCCGCGCTCCAAGCGGCCACTCGCTCAGTAACGCCCCTGCGGCAGCGATCTGTTGGTAGAGGCCGCGGTTGCGGGCGGGGTAGATCACATCGACACCCCCGGCGACGATCGCAACCGTGCGAGCGGGGTCGCTGGTGATGGCGCCTGCATGGGCTGCCGCGTCGATGCCCAAGGCCAGACCCGAAACAACATCGACGCCGCGGTCAGCAAGCGATGCACCGAGTG
>JBDNHG010000560.1:0-2013 GCA_041688925.1 Acidimicrobiales bacterium
GCCCGACGACACGACACCAGATTCGATTCCAAGCGGCGCTTGACCTGCCGGCGTCGGGGTCCGGGTCGGGGTCCGCGCGCTGGATCTGACGATGGGCTGGCGACCACCGAGATCGCAATCCTCTTTCCCGTGATCATCGCGATGGTGCTGGCGATCGTGCAGGCGGCGCTATGGGCCCACGCTGGCGCTATCGCTCAAGCCGCTGCCGATCATGGTGTCGAAATTGCGGCGCTGCTCGGGTCAGACGATGCGACAGGAATTGAGGCCGCCGAGGACTTCCTCCGCAATGCCGGGGGCCTGAGCGAGGCTGCGGTGTCGGCTGACAACGCAGTCGACAGCGAGCTGGTCGAAATGACAGTCTCGGGTTCGTATCCATCCGTGTTCGGCTCGTTAGCGGTCAGCGCGACCGCAACCACCGTTCGAGAGAGGTTGCCCGAAACATGAGCAGTGCTCGCAAAGAACGAGGCTTGTTGTCGACCGAACTCGCAATTCTGATGCCGATCATGCTGGTGATTGCGGTGTTGGCGGTGTACGTGATCCAAGTCGAACGTCATAGCTCTCGGGCTCAACAGGCAGCTGATGCAGCGGCGCGGGCAGCATCGCTGACGCGCAACGAAACCGACGCACGCACTGCCGCGCAGGCAGCCGCCGAGGCCGTCTGCAAGGGCAGCGTCGCCATCCTCGAGTCGAACTTCAGCTTCGTTGCACCCGAGCTAGATTCATTCACCCCCGGGCGTGTTGCCGTCGGGTTGACGTGCACCGAATCGTTCCGCGGCTTCGGCCCGCTCGTGAGCGATCGGAGTCGTGCCGAATCTGGTGTGGCTGTATCTGCGATCGAGTACTGGCGGGCCGACTCATGAACGTGCGCGCCGTTTTACGTAACGAGCGTGGCGTTGTTACCGCGATGTTTGCGGTGCTCGCAATCTTCTTCTTCATGATCGTCTCTGTCGTCGCCGAAGGCGGCCGCAAGCTGAGCAATTTGAGTCAGGCCGAAGACGTCGCTGCCGAAGCAGCGCGATCTGCCGCTGCGACTCTAGACCTGTCCCAAATTGCCAATGGTGTCGCTGCCATCGACGAAATCGATGATCGAGCGCGACTCGAAGCCGACAAAGTGGTTGCTGTCGTGCCCGGCGCCAGCATCGAAAACTTCATCGTTGGCGCCGACAGCGTGATCGTCGTGGTGCGCGTCAGCGGTGAATCCTTCCTGCCCGGTTTCAACATCGATGGCGTCGGAAGTCACCGAGCACTGGCCCTTGACCCCTTTGGATGATGCATATGAAACTCCCGAATCTCGAAAGTAGAACCGTCTCGTGACCGCTCAGATGCCCGCCGTTGGGGCCGTTGCCCCCGCCGGACCCAAACGACAACAGCGCGGCATCCAACTACCGCAGCTATTGCTCTCGCTGCTTGTTGTTGCCGTGTTTGCGCTTCTCGCCGTGTGGTGGCAGGCGAGCGCGACGTCGCGAACACCGGTGCTCGCTCTCGCAACCGACATCACCCAAGGCGAACCGGTGCGATCTGATCAGCTGACCGAAATCTACATCAGCTCCGACGTGCCAGCCAACGTGCAGCGGGCGGCCGATGCAGGCATCTTTATTGGAGCACGGCCTGTCACAAACTTGTCAGCGGGCACGCTGATCACCACCGAGATGTTTGTGTCAGGAACCGAGCTGCTGCCAGGGCAGGCCTTCGTCGGGCTCGTTCTCAACGGAACCCGTGCCCCGATCGGCATCGTGGCGGGCGACCGGGTGCAGATCTTGGCGCGCGGAACTGGCGACGAGGAGGTGGCGACATTGTCAGCCGATGCTCTGGTCGAGAATGCGACCTACGATCGAGGTGCACTGTCGGTGCGCTTGCGGCTCGATGTCACGTCGGCGCAGGCGGTGCAGGTCAAGGCCGAGGACGTTGTGATCATCGAGGTCGACAACACCGGTACGGCATCGTGGGAAGACGGGGATGGTTCGTGACGTTTGTTGTCGGCGCCTGTGCCCACGGTTCGCCTGGTGTCTCGAC
>JBDNHG010000561.1:0-3692 GCA_041688925.1 Acidimicrobiales bacterium
ACCGCGAGTAGCAGCGTTCGACTGGCGGCCGCCAGCCCTCCTGTAGTTCCTCTCGGTGGGTGTGGCTCGTGCTCGGCGACGAGGCCCGCTGTGGAACAATGGAAGGCGTAGGCGCTGGCGAGCACGTTGGTCAGCCCAACGACCACGACCCAGGGGGGATCATGGCTATCACTGAGGTGGCACCGACGTCCGAGGCGACACCGGGCGAACGAGCGACGCACTACGACAGTTTCCGGGTCACGTCGTTGACGCCGCACCTTGGTGCCGAGGTCGACGACCTCGATCTGTCGCAACCGCTCGATGACAAACAGTTGGCTGATGTGCACCGCGCGTTCGCCGACTGGAGCGTGCTGGTGTTCCGCGACCAGCACCTCGATCGCGAAGCGCACAAAGCGTTTGGTCGCTACTTCGGCGAACTGCACGTGCATCCGTTGAACCATTCGCGCAGCGGCGACCCCGAGATCTTGGTCGTGAAGACAACCAAGAATTCGCCCTATACCGCGGGCGACGCCTGGCACACCGATGTGACCTGTGATGCCATCCCGCCAATGGCATCGGCGCTCTACATCACCGAAACGCCAGCGGTCGGCGGCGGTGACACGCTCTATGCCGATATGTACCTCGCCTACGAACTGCTTTCGCCCGCGATGCAGACCTTTCTCGAGGGTCTCACCGCGGTGCACGATGGCGGCATTCCGTACGTTGGTAGCTACGGCACCACGCCGCCCGATGGCGGGTACCCGCGAAGCGAGCATCCGGTGGTAGCGGTGCATCCGGTCACCGGCAAGAAGGTGCTGTATGTGAACAGCGGCTTCACGTCGCACATCAAGGGCCTGAAGCGGTGGGAGAGCAAGGCTCTGCTCGACGCGCTCTACGCCCACATCGCCACCACGCCCAGGCTGCACGCTCGAGTGCAGTGGCAGCCGAACACGCTCACCCTGTGGGACAACCGTTGCACTCAGCACCACGCTGTGTGGGACTATCAGCCACACAGTCGGTACGGCGAACGTGTCTCGGTCATCGGCGATGCAGCACCGGTCGGGGTCAACTCGCCCTGAGTCTGCTTCCGGCGCCCGGCGAACCGAGCGCTGCAATGTCTCTGACTGCTGCAATGTCTCTGACTGCTGCAATGTCTCTGACTGCTGCAATGTCGCTGACTGCATCAATGTCTGTGGCCAGGGCGATGACTGCAAGACTGGTCTGGTGAGTTCTTATCTCTTGTCCGGCCTCAAAGTCATCGATTGCGCGACCGTTATCGCCGCGCCTGCAGCGGCGACGATATTGGCCGACTTCGGTGCCGATGTGATCAAGGTCGAGCAGCCCGGCGACGGTGACATGTTGCGGCTGCTGTCTGGCATCGACAGCACGCCAAACGCCGATTCTGACTGGTTCTGGGAGCTGCACGGGCGCAACAAGCGAGGCCTGGCGCTCGATATGAAATCGGTCGAAGGTCGCAAGGTGCTCCACCGGTTGATCAGCGACGCCGACGTCTTCATCACCAACCACCCGTTTCCGGTACGAGAAGCGCTGGGCGTGACGTCTGAAATCCTGCGGGAACTCAATCCGCGCCTGATCTATGCGTCGTTGACGGCGTACGGCGAGCAGGGCCCCGAACGAGAGCGCAAGGGATTCGACCAGCTGGCCTATTGGGCCCGCAGCGGCCTGATGGACCTCATGCGCGAGCCGGGCACGGTTCCTGCGCAAGGACTCCCCGGCATGGGGGACCACCCAACAGCGGTGGCGCTTTATGCCGGCATCATGACGGCACTGCTGCATCGCGAGCGCACAGGCGAGGGCGCATTGGTGCAGACCTCGCTGCTGGCAAACGGCCTGTGGTCAGCCGCGGGTATTGCGCAAGGTGCGATGGCCGGCGGAGACATGGCCGGGTACCGGGACAAGAACCGGATCTACTCGCCGATGCTGCGGCCATACCAAACCGCGGATGGTCGTTGGTTGCAGTTCAACATGATCCGCGACGAAGAAATGCTGACGAGGTTGCTGATGGCGCTCGACGCTGTCGAGTTGCTGGCCGATCCGCGTTTCCCTGACCTCGAGACCATGTTTGGCGACGCTCGCGGGCCACTGGGCGATGAGATCCAGCAGATCATTCGCACCAAGGTTGCGGCCGAGTGGTTGAGCGAACTGGGCGACTACGGGTTGCCGGTCAATCTGGTTGGCACGGTCGAAGAGACAGTGGCCGACGAACAGGTCCGCATCAACGGCATGGCCGTCGAGCCCCCCAGCGGTGAACTCGACACACCGTGGATAATCAACCATCCGGTCAGAGTGACCAGCGCTCCACAGGTCGGACCGCGCCGAGCACCGACGGTCGGCGAGCATGGTCGCGACATCCTCGCGGAGCTCGGTTACTCGCCCGACGAAATCGAAGCGCTTGCCTCGCAGGGCGTCATCTGAACCAGCGTCGAGTGGCAACCGGTCGAGGTCCGACGACCGCTGGCGCTCGTTAGGATCGCGGTCCGGACGAGCGCCAGGATTCGCAGGTCGTCAATTGGTCGGAGAATCGACGAGCATGAGTGACGACTACCAACCGCCGGAAGGCCAGCCCGGCGCTCAACCAGGTGCTCCGAGATCTACTGGCCCGGTCTTTGGCACTCCGCCCCCGCTGCCAGCGCCGCCGTCACGGCCAACATTTCCCTCACGTTCGGCACCTCCAGCGCTGAATGGCCCAGCTGGAAACCGGCGCTCCAGCCAGCTTTTCTGGCTGCTCGGGGCGGTTGTAGCGATCGTGGCGCTGTTGGTGTTCTTGGTCGCCCGCAGCAGCTCCGATGAGTCTGCGACGCGGCCCAACGATGACGAGCCTCGCACCGATCCCGTTGCCCAAGATGAACCAGATGATGACCCCGCAGCCGATGGTCCCTCGGCGTTCATTGATCCATTTCGGCCCGACAGCGTGGCCGTTGATGTGTCGTCGGTATGGGTGTCGGACGCAGCGTGTGGTGTTGTGGTCAGGATCGACAAGGCAACCGAGGAAGTCCTCGGCGTAGTCAATGTGGGCGGTTCGGCATCGGGTGTTGCTGTCGCAGCCGGCTCGGTCTGGGTCGGTACTCGAGACGAATCGAGCGTCATCCGCATCGACCCTGCACGAATGGTCGTCGCTGAATCAGTTGCCTTGCCCGGCTTCGCCCTGGGCGTCACCGCCCGCGGCAACGACGTCTGGGCGACCGACCCGCTGCTCGGGGTCGTGTATCGCATCGATGCGGCACGGGCCGAACTGGTCGAGACTGTCCAGGTCGGAAACAGCCCACATCACGTGGCGATCGGCGACCGCACGGTATGGGTCACGAACCAGGATGATGACACTGTCACCATGATTGCGACGGGAAGCAAAGGCCGGTCTCCAGCCGAGGCGCTAGTCGGCACTGCGCCATTGCACGTCGAGCTCGGGGCCGGCAGTGCCTGGGTCACCGACAGCGCCGATGGTGCGGTCCAGCGACTCGACGAGAACACTGGCGACCTCGAAGCCGTCATTGAGGTCGGCGTCTGGCCGCATGCGTTGGCGTTCGCCAACGGTGCCGTATGGGTCGGCACCGAGACGGGCTCGTTCTGGAAGATTGACCCGGCCTCAAACGCTGCGACCCGAGTCGAGGGTGCCGACTTCGCCTCGATCGATACCGCAGTCGATGGCAACACGATATGGGTGGCCGACGCCAGCGGAGGAACGGTGATCCGCT
>JBDNHG010000562.1:0-5753 GCA_041688925.1 Acidimicrobiales bacterium
GTGCCCGCAGCGGAAAGATGTGACCGGGGCGGGTGAAGTCTGACGGCATGGCGTCGGGATCGACAGCGTTGGTGATCGTGGCCGCTCGGTCAGCTGCCGACATGCCGGTTGTGGTGCCGTGTCGATAGTCGATGCTGACGGTGAACGCCGTGCGCATTGCTTCGTCGTTGCGTTGCACCATCTGCGGAAGATCGAGTTCGTCGAGACGCTCGCCCGTCATCGACAGGCAGATGAGACCCGAGGCCTCTTTTGCAAAGAACGCGATCTTCTCGGGCGTCGCGAATTCGGCCGCCATGATCAGGTCGCCTTCGTTCTCGCGATCTTCGTCATCGACGACGATGATGATCTCACCCTTGGCGAATGCGGCGAGTGCGTCGTCGATTGGATCGAGCACGATGTCTGTCATAGTTCCATTCTTGCCCGTGAGACCGACAAGACCTACTTCTAATGGCATCGCCGCAGACTAAGGGGCCTAGCGGGTGGGTCGACAAGTCCTCTGGCAGGCCCACGAGTTGCGCGGCTTTCGAGCTTCGCGCTCTGCCTACTCGCTCAATCTCTAAAACTTTAACCACACTTGAAGTCAAATGGGTTGGCAGTGGATTCGGTCACGCCACCACGAGCGCTACGTCAGATGGCCGGCGAGAAGCTTCTCGGCGTATTTGGCCATCATGTCGACCTCCAGGTTCACCGTGTCGCCCGCTTGTTTGTGTGCCAGCGTCGTGACATCTTCGGTGTGAGGAATGATGGCGCACGTGAACCCGTCATCGAGAGCATCGACAACGGTGAGCGAAATGCCATCGACGGTGATTGAGCCCTTTTCGACGACATAGCGGGTGAGCGCTGGGTCCATAGACACTCGCAGGTCAGGCGCCGGCGACACGATCGTGCCCACGGCATCGACATGTCCTTGCACCACATGGCCGCCAAGGCGATCCATCAGCCGAACCGGACGTTCGAGATTGACTTTGTCGCCGGGCTCGAGCGAGCCCAGGTTCGTGCGGGTGAATGTCTCGTCAGACACGTCGGCCTCCCACCAGTCGTCGCCCCAGGCAACAACGGTGAGGCAGCAGCCGTTGACCGCGGTCGAGGCGCCCATCTGCACGTCCTCGAGCACCGTGGTGGCGCCAATACGGACCTTGGGGCCAATGATCGATTGAATGGTGCCGAGTTCTTCGACGATGCCGGTGAACATGGGATGGCTCCTTGAGACGTTCAGTACGTGACGGGTTGGGCGTAGCGGGGGGTTGGCGTGGTGGCGATCAGGCTCGCAATGCGGTGCGTGCGTGTTCGACATCCTTTTTAAGCTGCTCGGAGATTTCATCGATACCGGCAAAGCGACGTTCGCTGCGCAAGAAGTTGACGAACTCGACTCGCAATTTCTGGCCATAGAGGTCGCCGTCGAAATCGATCAGATGCGCTTCGAGCACCGGCTGTTCGGCACGCTGATGAAACGTCGGGCGCAGGCCAATGTTGACGGCGGCGGGCACTCGCTGACCATCGGGGAGCGTCACCCACGCGGTGTAGACCCCTTTGGCGGGCCAGGCTCGCCCAGCGTCGAACGCGATGTTGGCCGTGGGAAACCCGATCGTGCGGCCGCGCTGGTCGCCCTTGATGACCTCGCCACGAACCTCGAAATATCGCCCGAGCATCGCGTTGGCCGCGTCGATCTCGCCGCCGGCGAGCGCACGCCGGATGGCGGTAGAAGAAACCGGCTCGATGGCGTCGTCTTCGGCGAAGAGGTCGAGACCAATGACTTCGAACCCCATCTCGTCGCCGAATTCGCGTAGCGAGTCGACGCTGCCGCTGCGCGCCTTGCCGAAGTGGAAGTTCGTGCCGACGACAACGAGCTTTGCGTTCATCCGACCGAGGAGCACGTCGGTGACGAAGTCACGGTCGGTCGTCTCTGCCCGCTGCGCATTGAACTGCAACAGGTAGAGGTATTCGATACCGATTTCGGTGAACAGTTCGATTCGCTGGTCGCTGTCTGTCAGCAGAAGCGGTGCATTCTCGGGACGCAACACCGCTGCCGGATGTTTGTCAAAGGTGATCACGCCCGGTGACAGGCCACGTTTTTCGGCGAGCTCGGAAAGCGTGCTCAGCACCGTGCGGTGACCTCGGTGAATTCCGTCGTACGCACCCACCGATACGGCAGTGGCGACACCCTCGGGGACCCGGTCGACGCCGTCTTGGAGAATCTGCATCAGCGACAAGATTACCTTGCGACCCCTGCGAAGACGAAGTACCGATCGCAATGCAGCGAGCAGGCGACTTCCGATGTCCTATCGTTCGCTCCTATGAGCGCTCGAGAAATCATCGTGCTCGGCACCGCAAGCCAGCTGCCCACACGCCACCGAGCGCACAACAGCTACGCGCTGCGATGGGACGACCAACTGGTGCTGTTCGACCCCGGCGAAGGCACCCAGCGACAGTGCACGCTGGCCGGCGTGGCGATCGCTCGCGCAACCGCGGTGTGCATCACCCACTTCCACGGCGATCATTGCCTTGGTTTACCCGGCGTCATCCAGCGGCGAGCGTTCGACAATCGAACCGCGACCAAAGACGTCGTGCCACTACCGATTTTCTTTCCGGGTGACGGCATCGACTATTTCGAGCGCATGCGCTCCGCATCGATCTTTCATGACACGAGCGCCATCGTTGCTTCGCCCGTCGACGGCCCGGGCATCGTTGGACGACTGGGCGATGTGACCCTGCGGGCGGTTGCCCTCGAACACCGCTGCACGACCTATGGCTACCGCATCGACGAACCCGACGGACTCAGCGTTGTGCCCGAGCGGTTGGCAGCGACTGGGGTGAGTGGCCCCGATGTTGGAACCTTGCTCAACCAAGGATGGCTCGACACCCCAGACGGCCGGGTCACTCGCGATCAGGTGACGGTTCCACGCAAGGGCCAGTCGATGGCATTCGTCATGGACACCGGGATGTGTGACGGAGCCAGTGAACTGGCCGACGGCGTCGATCTGCTGGTGTGCGAGTCGACCTATCTCGACGAGCACCGCGACTTGGCCGACGAGTACCGCCACATGACGGCCCGCCAGGCCGGTGAGCTCGCGTCGTCGGCAGGGGCTCGACGGTTGCTACTCACGCACTTCTCTGCCCGCTATGGCAATGCTTCTGTCATGGGCGACGAAGCCCGTCGCTATCACGATGACGTCGTTGTGGCCGAAGATCTCGTGGCGGTTGCGGTACCGCAGCGACTTCGCTGAGCAACGGCTGGCACCCTTTCGGTTGCGCCGCACGGGACGCAACCGACTTCACCACAAACGTCGCTGCGCTGTCAGGGCGTTGTCACGGAATGCTCACTGAGCGCTGGCAGGGCCTTCATCGCGCAGCGCTTCGACTTCGCTCATTGCGTTTCGCAGCTTGTCGAGCCATTCGGCTTCGTTGTCGGCGACCAAGCGAACAGCCCAGGCAAGTGCCTCGCTGCGGGAGCGGGCCACGCCAGCATCGATCAGCGTGTCAAGCAGACGCCGCTCTTCCATATGCAGGCGGGTCATCACCGGGACGTTGGCGACGGTGTAATCCATCGCTTCGTCGCCGCAGCTGACCGACCATGACACTTTGCGCTGGAATTGCGCTTCGGCGCGAGCGGCGATGGCCATGCGGTCATCACGCGTTGTTTCACGGAAGCTGTTCATCCGTTCGGTTGCTGCGATCGTTTGATCGGCAGAGTCGTCGAGTTTGGGCATCGGAAGTAATCCGGCGACGACGATCTCGTCGCGATCAAACGCAATCGACACCGGCTCGGTGAACCAGTCATCGGCGATGTTCCCGGCGAACCAAGCGCTGAGTTCTTCATAGGTGGTCGGCGTGGGTTCGGCCTGTCGACCTCGACCCCGACCGCGTCCTGGTCCGGGACCTCGTCCAGACCCGCGTCCGCGTCCGCTGCCTCGTCCTGGTCCTTCTTCATGGCCATGGCGGCCTCGTTGTTCTGACATGTTGTTGTCCTCTCGGAAATGTCCCCTTCGTCGGGGATGGTTGGTGCGTGTTTGTAAATATCGGTACTGCATAGTCACTCAGTTTTGGGTGTACCCGTAGCTGCATGTTCTGTATTTTTGTAATCATGTAATTACGTAAGGCCAATCTAAACAATGATTGTGCCTCCTCGCAACCAGCTGCGCCAAGACCGCAGTCACGCGTCGATCTGGGAATACGGGTCGCGTTATTGAGATTTCTCGGAACCAATCACGGGTCGTATTCGACCAGGCAGGTATGAATCGAGTCTTTCTTTCGAAGCTTGCTGTGCTGTTCGCAGCAGTGGCCCTGCTCGCTGCCAGCTGCGGCAGCGACGCCTCCAGCGCAGCCGTCGCCGAAGGCGCCATCGAGGGTCAGCTGACGATCATCGATGCGTGGGCACGCCAGCCTGTTGCGGGCCAGACCACGGCCGCCGTATACGCCGTCGTCTCGAATAGCACCGACACAGACCGCCAGATTGTCGCAGTTACCACCCCGCTCACCGACCGCGCCGAGCTTCACGAGACGGTTATCGACGAAAACGGCGTTGCCTCGATGGAGCAACGCAATGACGGTTTTCTCGTCAGCTCCGGCGAGACGATGGTCTTCGAACCGGGCGGCGCCCACGTGATGTTGCGTGATATCGAGCCCGATGCGTTCGGCGACACGGTAGACGTCGTGTTCGAGTTCGACGACGGTGAAACGCTCGCGGCGACAGCCGAAGTCCGCAGCGGCCTCGCTGACAATGCCATGGACGCCATGGACCACGACGCGATGGATGACGACACCAACCACAACGACCACGAAAACGCCACCGGTCACGACGATCACGACGACGACGATCACGACGACGGCGAGACGTTGGACATCGATGTTGCACTCCTCCACCATGTCGACGAGGAACTGGCCGCAGGAAACCTCGATGTCGACGCCCAACGCTTGATCGTGGCTGACTACATCACAGAAATCGAAGCCCTCGAACCGGCAGACGACTCACAGATCGCCGAGCTACTGACCCTCCTCGGCGATCTCGATGCCGCGCTCGAACAAGCCGACCTCACCACTGCATCTGAACTGGCAACCGCCGCACACGAACTGGCCCACGGCCTGGTCCCTCATAGCTGAAACACCGCACACGCCGCATCGTTGAATCGGTCTCGTCGACCCTGTCGTCGACCGGTTTCGTTGCCCATGAGCCGATCATCACCCGTCGATAGGCGTAGACGATTGGTGATGTGAGTCGCCGCAAGATCCTGGCAACGCGTTTCGCAGGCGACCGTGATGGCATCGCCTCATCCTAGAACAGCCACCGCAGGCAGCTTCCACGATCACCGCCCGGCCCAGCCAGCCCAACCCTAAAAAGCCGAATGGGCCCCGCTTCAGCGAGACCCATTCGATCAGTTTTGCATAGTGACGTCCGCAGGGGACGTCACTATTGGTTCAGGTGCCGGTCCATTCGGGGGCACGCTTTTCGGCGAAGGCACGGGGTCCTTCTTTGGCGTCGTTCGACGTGAAGACTGATTTCTGCAACGGCGTCTGCACATCCCAGAACTCGGCTTCGGGTTTGTCGACGGCAGCCCAGATGAGCTTCTTCGACGCAGCCACCGCCAGCGGCGCGTTGACCGCAACCGCCTCGGCCAACTCGAGTGCCACGTTGATCGCTTCGCCCTTGGAAGCGACACGGGCCACCATGCCGGCTTCCTTGGCTTCTTCGGCCAGGATGGGATCGCCGGTGATGGCCATTTCCATCGCTCGGCTGAATCCAACCCGTGCCGGCAAAC
>JBDNHG010000563.1:0-1659 GCA_041688925.1 Acidimicrobiales bacterium
CGGTCTCGGCAGCGGACTTGCGTTCATTCAGTTCTTTGATTGCTTCGCGCCGTTGATCGTCGTCGAGGTGTTCGAGCAGCAGGACTCCGTCGAGATGATCGATCTCGTGCTGGATCAATCGTGAGAGCAGTTCGTCGGCCTCGAGGGTGATCTCGTTGCCATCGAGATCGATGCCGCTGACCAGAATCTGTTTCGGCCGTACGATGTCGAACGACATGCCGGGCACCGACAGGCAGCCTTCCTCGTAGACCCACTCACCGTCGGTTTCGGTGATCGTTGGGTTGATAAGCACACTTGGATTGTCGTCATAGTCGTAGACGAAGAACCGCTTCTGCACGCCGACCTGGGGCGCCGCCAAACCAATGCCAGGGGCGTCGTACATGGCGACGAACATGTCATCACACAACTTGACAAACTTGCCATCGATGTCGGTGACATCGGCCGCTTTGGTATTCAGTACGGGGTCGCCATAGATGCGAATGCGTTGCCTGGCCATCGTGAAAGGGTAACCGGCCAACACTGCTCAACATTCCACCATTTGCCATTTGACGCGCGCTCCACGTGCGCCGGCCCCGAACCCAGTATCGAGCAGGGACGATGGCGCTCGGCTTCGCAGATACATTGCCGAGGTGAGCAACAGCCATTACTTCGACGATGACCCTGCGGTCAAGAGCGATGTGCATCAGATTCCGCTTCACCTCGCGGATCTCTCGATCATGCTCGATGTCGACCGTGGCGTGTTCTCAGCTACGAAGATCGATGCAGGCACTCGGGTTTTGCTGGTCGAAGCAGCCCGACCCGGCCCAGCCAAGGCCATCCTCGACCTCGGGTGCGGTTACGGCCCGATTGCGTGTGCGGTTGCGAAACGGGCGCCCGATGCAGCGGTGTGGGCGACCGATGTGAACAGCCGGGCGCGCGACCTCTGCGCCTCGAACGCAGCCCGTCTCGGTCTCGACATCACCGTATTTGCCCCCGAAGACATGCCCCATGACCAACGTTTCGATCTGATCGTTGCGAACCCGCCGATACGTATCGGCAAGAAGAACCTTCATGCATTGCTCGAGGTATGGCTCGATCGCCTGACAACCGATGGTCGAGCCGAACTCGTCGTCCAGAAACACCTCGGAAGCGACTCACTGCAAAGGTGGCTCATCGAGCAGGGTTGGCAGACAACCCGATTGATCAGCCGCAGCGGCTATCGGGTGCTTGTTGTGCAAGCCCGCGACGCTGCGCAGAATGTCGAGTCACCATGAAGCAACTCACGAGCACCGAACTGAAGCGTCTCCACCGCAACTGGCGCAAGGCCGAGCCGCCCCGCCTGGCGTTGATGCTCGAGGGACTGGGCGGACCGTTCAACCTTGGTGCGATGTTGCGCACCGCTGCTGCCTATCGGGTTGAACATCTGTATCTCGCTGCGATGCAGATCGATCCGACGAGCACGAACGTCGGTAAGACCGCGTTGGGCGCCGATCGATTTGTGCCATGGACGACGCACGACGACTTGGCGTCTGCGCTGGGGGCGGCCCGTGCCGCCGGCTACACAATCGTCGGCCTCGAGCTGGCCGATCAGGCGGTTCCGATACACGAGGCCGAACTGCCGACGCCGCTGTGTTTGGTGATCGGTCACGAAGACCGTGGGCTGTCGAAGACGGCCCTGGC
>JBDNHG010000564.1:0-5658 GCA_041688925.1 Acidimicrobiales bacterium
ATGACCCAAGCCGGAAGCTCGCTCGCCATCGGCGCACTCGGCCTGTTGATCTTCTTCCTCGGCTTCGAGTTCTCGATCGTCACCTCGTTCTCGATCGTGAGCGAAGCCATGCCCCAGGCCCGAGGACGTGCGCTTGCCGCCAACAGCGCTGTCGGCACGGCTGCACGCGGCTTCGGCATCGTGCTGAGCGGCATCGTCTATGAGTCACACGGCATCAAAGGCCCGGTGACCATTTCGGTCACCGCCGCCTGCATCGGTCTCGTGCTGCTGACAATCGGCCACCGCCGTAGCTGATCGGTAGCCACCAGTTGTTACGTCCCCAGGGACCTAACAGTTCAATTGTCGAACATCGACTCGATCGTCGGCAGGTCGTTCAGTGGCAGTTCGTACGGGGCGGGCTGGGTTTGGTAGCGGAGGACACCGACGGCCAGCAGCGCACCGACCGAAGCGATCCACATCATCGCTACTCGAGCGACGGGCCGCTTAGGCGCCGACAGCGCACGACCCCGCGGGGCAACCGGGTCCGCCGGTCCGGCACTGAGCATGCGGAACGTCGGCGCTGCATCGAAGTGGATGGTCATCGTGTCGCCTTCGACGAAGAGGTCTTCGTCGCCTGCTTCGAACGGCACAACCGCGGCCTTGAATCCTCGCGTGGCGCCGATGCGAGCGCCCTGTACACCCACACGTATCATCACGAGCGATACCGGCCCGGTAACCGTGCGCGGCCCTCGATGCACCGCCCGCCGATACTTCAACCACCAAATCAGCAGCGGACAGGCAACGAGGAGGGCTACGAAGGCGCAGAATACGCCCAGGGCGGTAGACCATGCGAAGCGGATCGGCCCGTCGTGCCTGCCGGCGCCGTAGGCAACCCATAGCGCAACTGCCGTTCCGACCACACAGATCGCCCGAAATTGCCGAACGCCGCGCTCTAGGTACCGCTGCCGCTGGCGAGGGCTCAACTCACCGGCGCCGTTGCATGCAAGATCAACGTCGGTGAACCCGTACCGCTCGCTGAGCGCATCGAAGGTTGCGAGCGACGTCATGTCCTCCAATGCCCCGACCTGGTCAGGAGCGAGAGGCGATGGATTGTTCGCGTCGCAGGCCGGCAACTCAACGGACTGAACGTCAACGGACCGTCGCAGAGCCGTGAAGTACACCGTGGCGGTGGTTGCTCCGCTCCAGACATGTCGGGTGCGTTCGTTCAGCTGCAACTCGACCGATTTTGCGCCTTGGCCTATGACGACGGCGCCATGGCGTCCACGTTCAACAGCGGCGACCGGGCCAGACACGGTCTGCACTCGGCGGCTTCGCAACACGGGCCCGAACCGCCGCACCCACACCGAGAAGGCGGCGCCGAATCCGACGACCACGACTGTCGCCAGACCCAACGTCGGCGTGCCGCCGGCCCGACCGTCAGCCGAACGTGCCACGAAGACAGCCATGAACCCGCTCAGCAGCATCAGCACGGCCCCGGCATACACGCTGGAGGCTTGGCGAGCGTTTTGCCAAACGCCCGCATATTGCCGCTGACTCAACCGGCCATTGCGGTTGGCGATCAGGTCGTCGTTGTCGAATCGGTAGGCGCTCTTGGCGGCGGCGATTGGCTGCATCGATGTGTGCGGGGAGAAGTCCATCGCAACACAATAGTACCTAATGTCCTTTCATGTATTTTCAATCCGTCATGTATGCAGCGTACGTGTTCGCGCGCTCATGGCATCAGTTCGGGCGCGCAAAAGTGCACAATGCCGCTTCGCCATCGCCGCAGCTGATGTGGGCGACTTTTGTGCACTCCCCAGCAGAGAGCACAGTTGAGCCTCAGCGGAGGGCGAAGAAGGCGACGACCACGTAGTGACAGGCGATGCCGCCGATCACGAACACGTGGAACAGTTCGTGGAAGCCAAAGACGGTTGGCCACGGGTCAGGGCGTTTCTTGGCATAGATCACGGCGCCGATGCTGTGCAGCAGGCCTCCGGTGAACAGCAAGATGAATCCGGCCATGCCGAGCGCACGCCAGATGTCGAACGGCACGGCAACAGCCGCCCAGCCAATGATTAGATACGGAGCGACAACGACCGCACGTGGCGCTGTTGGCCAGAGCGTGCGCAGCGTGACTCCGGCGAGTGCGCCCAGCCATACCGACGCGAGAATGATGCGTCCTTCGGTTTCGGGCAGAGCAACAACAGCGATAGGCGTGTAGGTGGCGGCGATGACCACGAAGATCATCGCATGGTCGAGCGTCTGCATGACCTTGTGCGACCGAGGTCCCCATTGCACACGGTGGAAGAGGCCCGACACGGTGAACAGCGCAATGACTCCGATGGCGAAAATTGCAGCGGGCCAGCGGGTGCCTGGCGGCGACAAAGCGATCAGTATTGGGCAGAGCGTGATCGCTGCTACAGCGGCGATCAGATGCGACCAGCCCTTGAGCATTGGTCGTGTGGCGACAGCGGTCATGGCTCTCTAGCGTAAGCCAGATTCACCTTCGCTGTCGTGGCAGGGTCGCCCGTTCCGCCGGAATAGTGCCGGATGACACAACTTGATCGCCGGGGTAGAACGGCGAAGTTGCTCAAATTCGGCCGTAACGACATGACTGTTGCGCCGTCTTGGACGGTGACGAAGCACACACGCCAAGGAACGTCATGCCAAAGTACATCCACGTCGCAAACCTGCCGGTCAAGGCCGAAGCCAAACATCTCGAGGACTTCTGCTCGGACTATGGCCAGGTCACCTCGGTCCAGGTCAACGCTCCAAAGGCACGCATAACGATGGCCTCGGGCACTGGATCAGCGGCCAAGGCGCTCGAAGGTCATGTCGTCCACGGCAACACCCTGAGCGCGAGAACCGGCTTGCCCTTCGCCTACGCCACTTGTAGATTGCTTGTTTGACAACTTCGTCTACAACTATTCGGGTGTCGGTTGCTCAGCTTCGCCGCCTGGCCAAGCGGCGTGCCAGCTCTATGACCGAAGCGCTTGATGCCGCACTCGAAGCGCTCGAACGTCAGCAGTTCTACGAACAGATGGCGCAAGCCAATCGAGCTTGCGATCCGACGGCGACTCGTGGGCCGACTTCGTCCGAGAACGCGACGAGTGGCTCGACGCCGGGCTCGAATCGGCGTGAATTTCGGTGACGTCGTCGAGGTCGACTTCGGGAATCCCATAGGGTCCGAGGCTGGCTTCCAGCGTCCGAGTGTCGTCGTGATCGCCGACAGCTTTCTACGATTCCGGCCGTCGACGATCTTCGTCGTGCCATTGACGCCCCCCGTCACTATCGAAGTCACGTCGCAGTCGCTCCCGATGAACGCAGCGGGCCGGCGGTCACGAGCTATGCGCTGGTTGAACAGATGCGAGCGGTGAGGGAGGAACGGTGCAGCGACAGCGCCGGAAACGTCGGTCCGTCCGTCGGGCGCCAGATCCTGGAAATCCTGGCGATGATCACCGGCATGTGACGCGAGGCCGAAGTCATCGGTTCGCTGGCGCGATCGTTAAGACGCACTCGCTGTGGGTGTTTCATAGCGAAATGCACAATCGACCACCTCGCTTAGGAATGCGTCAATTCGCGTGCTACTTTCCCGCCCGGCCCGCTAGCCTCTTGCCCCTCAGGGCGTTTAGCTCAGTTGGCTAGAGCATCTCGTTTACACCGAGAGGGTCGGGGGTTCAAGTCCCTCAACGCCCACCAATTTTCCTGAGATGTCGCAGCCGCTTGCGGCTGAGATCTGCGAGACCTGAACCCACGGGCTCAGGTCTTGTGTTTGTTTTGAGGTTGGTCGTTGATCTGGCGACTATCAGGTTGTTGCTAACCTCGCGACCAGCGCACAAAAGTTCGCGAGATATTGCAACCGTCTTTCGTTCATCGAAGCGAATGAAGCAGAGCGATCCAGCTGACGCTGTCGTACCGCAACGGCAAGGTACGGACATGGCAGAGAAGGTCTGGACAGCGGCAGAGATGGGCCTGATGAGCCCAGGCGACAGCGCTCGGATCGTTCGAGAAGGTCGCGTCTTCCCTTGACGAACACGACCTCGCCTCTAGCCAGTATTGCGCCCCCAAGCATGCCAAAGGAGTTCGACAGCAGTCCTGAGCGCTTCGTTTCCCGTTGGCTCGCCGGCTCGGCGCCGATCGCTGCACGGAAATCTCGTATCGGCTGTCAAGAAAACGGGCCAGCTTCCAGCAAGGTTGCGTCACAGGACAGAACCTCGACAAACCATGTCTTGCGGTCGCAACTTCCCGGGGCGGTGACATCAGTGACGTGTTCACCTGGTGGATCATGATCGACAGTCGCGTCTACTAGCAGGGTGGACTGCCGCCGCCGGTCTACTCGAAGCCCTCGGCGCGGAAGACCTTCGGGCTGCCGCCACCGCTCGATGCGAACGATGGACGTAGAACTACGAGTCCTGGCCATGGCAGACCGAACCAGCGACCTCGTCGGTGCCGCCAAGCAGGTCAACGAGCATCGCTTGCTCATCAGGCGACAACGAGGCTGCAAACGCATCAACCCTCGTCACGAATCCATCAATGGCTTGCTGGTTTCCATGACCCCGAGCCGACACAGCTTCGGCCGGGCCTCCCTGCGTCCTGGCACCGGCGACAACCGCGACAACCGCGAAATCGCGCACGGTCCCAATTGTTACGCTCAGTCTCGTGGCTGTCGTTCTCAACCCGCGGCTGTACTTTGGCCTCGCCGTTCCGAGCATCGTGCTTCAAGTGTTAGCGATCACGGTCGATTCGTTCGACATGTGGCGAACGCCGGCAACTATTGCGACCGGGCTGTTGATCCTTGCTGGAGGGCTCGCAACCGTCGCCGCTCAGCGGAAGAACTGGGGACAACGAATGTGCACGGCACGATACAGACGTCGTCCAGCGATGCAAGCTCGCTTTCGCGAGAAGACATAGCTCCGGGCGTGCCATCGAATGCGATCGCGGGCGGGCTGCGATGGCAACTTCCGGGCGCGGTGCCAGCGAGACGCTTGGGCCGAATTGCACCACTGAGCCAGCGGGTCGCTCTCGCCGACTAACGTTGACGGTATGGATCCTCTGTCGCTCATCGAATCGCGTGATGGCGTGCGAGGCGGTAAGCCATGCTTCATCGGCACTCGGATTGCGGTTTATGACGTCCTCGAGTATCTCGCTTCGGGCATGAGTGTCGAGCAGATCCTGGGCGACTTCTCCGAGCTGACCGACGACCACGTCCGTGCAGCACTCGCGTTTGCGGCCCAACGAGAGCGACGCCTCGCAGCACCTGCATGAAGCTGCTGCTCGACCAGAACCTCTCTCAGAAGTTGGTCCGAGAACTCAATCCTCTGTTCCCCGATAGCCGCCACGTCCTTGACTTTGAACTGGACAAAGCGACGGATCGTGAGATCTGGGACTACGCCCGAATCCACGATTTCACAATCGTCTCAAAAGATTCCGACTTCAAGCAGTTGGCATTCCTGCTTGGGCCGCCACCAAAGGCAGTGTGGGTTCGAGCCGGCAACGCGACGACGATCGAGATTCTGACACTCCTGCTCGATGAGCACGAACGGATCTTCTCTCTCAACGAATCCGAGGAGGACACCCTCTTGGTACTCACAATGAAGAAGACCGATGCCTCCTGACCCGTACGTGTGTTATCCGTCTTCGGCGACCGCTCCTACCACCACACTGGGTGACGCCAAGCGG
>JBDNHG010000565.1:0-2438 GCA_041688925.1 Acidimicrobiales bacterium
AGCGGCCGTCATCGACGGCACGATGCGCAGCCTCGAAACCGGCTTCGTCTATACCGCCCACGACATCAGCACCGACCTGATCGATCAGGCCTATGAAATGCTGGCGACGTTTTTCGCGCTCGATACCGACACCAAGATGGGCTCGAACGCCGAGGGCACCCACGGACAGACCGGCTACACAGGCCTGCTCGTCGAGACGGCCTCATCGAGCGATCACCCCGACTGGAAAGAGATGCTGAACTGGGGCGACAGCTTGCCGGTGGGCCACCCACTGCGCACCCAGTTCCCGACCCGGTACCACGAACCGGTTCTGCCCGAGGCCGACGTACCCGGTATCACCAAGACGCTGCTCGAGTTCCATCGCACCATTATCGACCTGTAAAAGCGCTTCCTACGAGTCATCGCAGTGGGCGTCGGCGCCGACGAGTCGTTGTTCGACGAGACCGTTGCGGTCGGGGCGAACCTGACCCGGGCGATCAGGTATCCGCCAATGGAACAATCGCCAGGAGCCGAACATGTCTGGGCCGGAGCACACGCCGACATCAACCTGATCACTGCGCTTCCTCGCGCGACGGCTCGAGGCCTGCAGGTCGAGGTTGACGGGACGTGGATCGACGCAATTCCGCCCGACGGCCATGTCATCATCAACACCGGCCTGATGCTCGAGCGACTCACCAACGGTCAGGTTCCACCAGGCATGCACCGTGTCGTCGCAGATGCCGAACAACCTGGACAACGCCTGTCTGTCGTGCAGTTCTGCCATCCGGCACCGTGGACGATGCTCTCACCCTTGCCATCGTGCATCACCCCTGAACGCCCGCAGAAATACCTGCCCATCCGCGCTGCCGATTCGCTCGACGAGGTGCTGTGGCAGATCAACCTGGTCGAGGACGGCCGACGCGTCGCCGACTGACCGCCAACCGCCGTGATCTGCGAGCTCTAGCCGATCAGTCGCTGCTCAGAATCGCCGCGAGGCGAACCGCTGCATCGGCCGAGAAACCACCAGACACGATGAGCCGATCACCGGCCGGGGGCCGCTCGAGCAGCGGTGCGGTGATCACCAATCCGTCAATAGCAATGGCAAGGACAAGTGGACCGTCAGGTGTTTGGGCGAAGTGGTCGTCGATCAAGTCAACGAGCGCTGGCTTCATTCTGATCTCGACGGCCGGTTGTCGATTGAGCGTCACTGCCCTGGCTTGCTGCACTGCCTCGACGCCGCTCAGCGTGGTCGCCTTTGGCGTGAAACAACGCACTACCCCCGACAAGACGCGCTCGGGAACCGCGTCGGCCGCGCACGGCTCAGTTGTGACGCTGTCGACCTGCCAGAATTCGACCTGATCGATGGCCGACTGAGGATCGATGTCGATCCACGGCTCGGCCACCGGGCCCAAATTGCTCAACTCGGGCAGCAGGCTCGCACTTGGAGGCACGACCGGAAACGAATCGGCCGGGGCAAAGGCGATCTGATAGAGCTCGCCGTCCGCCAAGAAACGCAGGTCGGCCAGACCGGTGAAATGACGCACGACCTCGGACCCAGAGTCTGGACCAGACCATCGGTCGACGAACACGCGCCCGGGCACGCCATCGCACAGGTCGCCATCACGCCAGACGCCACCCGAGGGCAACCGCAACTCGCCATTGGCCAGGCCAAGTCCCATCGCGTCGCCGAAGAGGCCCACCGTCGCCGACTCATAACCCGACGCTTCGAAGAACGGATGTACATGCATGACCCCATCGCCATGACTGTGAATGCCGAGCGGGTCGGCATCAGAGTCAAACGGTGGCAAGACGTCGTTGCAAATGCGAACGACATAGGCCCCATGCCAATGCGACGACGTCGGAATCGGACCAACAGCCGGCAGAAGCTGATCGGCATCAGATGCCGCCGTTGTCGACGCGTTCTGCACCGCAACATCGTCGGTTGCGATCCGACAGCCGGCCAACGCCGTCGCCAGCAGCACCAGCAACCCAAACCTCGACCACATCTCGGCTAACGACGTTCGCATCGAGCGAGAGCGATACGCCCCGGCGCATCGAGCATGACGAGCGCCAAAACATCCATAACAGATGGCAACGGTAGCAGCGCCCCGCAACACCAACCGCTCGCCCCGGCGCGACGAAACCCGGCAGAAGTAGCTTCTGCCGGGTTCCGCTGTGAAAGGTCAACGGCACGAATGCCGCTGGTTGTGCGGGCTACTCGTCCTCGTCGCGTTTGCGGCGAGCACCGACCGTGAGCATTCCGCCCACAACCATCATGGCCGCCGAGACCATGGCGAGCAGACTCGACGATGATCCTGTGATGGCCAGACCGAGCACCTCGTCAGGCAACGACAGCGGCGGTGCCGGTGGCGTTGGTGGGGTAAACGGACCCGGGTACTCGGGTTGTGGGCTGGTCGGGGTAGTCGGGATCACCGGTTCGCTTGGTGGGCGTCGTGTGG
>JBDNHG010000566.1:0-2488 GCA_041688925.1 Acidimicrobiales bacterium
AAGAATGCAACCATCGCCAGGCCGAACAGCGAATAGCCGATCTTCTTGCCCCAATCAGAAGCGGCGCTGAGTTGTGCCCGACGGGCCAGGATGGGGTCATCGTCGACGTTGGTCACAAGGGCCGATCGTACTCAGCGCTGCCCGGTGACCGGTGCGTTGCGGTTGGTGCTGCGAGTTGGCGGGCGCGACTGCGGTCCAAGACGGACGCGCCCGTTCGACGCTGTTGGCTCGAGTCGGGTCGAATACGCTCGTACGATCAGCCGCCCAGGAAGTACCGCTCGAGGACATCAACCATGAAGCTGCACGGCGTCATCAATGCCTCACCTGACTCGTTGGCCGACTTTTCGATCGCCGAGACGGTTGAGGCCGCACGCGAGCGCGCCGAATTGCTCATTGCTCAGGGCTGCGTGGGAATCGACCTTGGTGGCGCAGGGTCGACGCAGTTCGCAGAGCGGGTCGCTATCGAAGAAGAATGGGATCGTCTCGACGGCAAGATTCAGATCATCGCTGAGCTCGGTGTCGAACTCAGCGTTGATACCTGGCAACCCGAGATCATGGAACGAGCTCTCGACGCTGGCGCCAACTTCATGAACGCTGCCGAGGGGCTCCAAAACCCCGACATGGTGGCGCTGGCTGCCGACCGGGGCGTACCCGTGGTCCTTCCGTTCTTGTCGGGCATCGATCCCAAAGCTATGACGCTCATCGAAGGAGACCCGATGGCGGTCATCCTTCCGTGGTTCGAAAAGACGCTGGAGCGGGTCACATCCGCAGGGGTTGCCGAGTCGCAGATCATCGTCGACCCGGGAACCGGATTCGGGCCCGCCAACTGGGACTGGGAGAAACGTCGCGTCTATCAAGACTCGGTGTATTCGCAGCTCGACAAGCTGCGGGTGTTCGGCATGCCGATCTATATGGCGTTGCCGTGGAAGTTCGACGGCGGCCGCCTCGAACTGCTCGACACCTTGTTGCGGGTGGGCTTCGACTATGGACGAACACACCTTCCTGAATTCATTCTGCAGCGTCGTCGAGACCTCCGTCTCGCGTGATGCACGCTAAGGCTCTATCGTCGCCGCATGACGTTTGCGATTCGACCAGCGACACCAGAAGACGCCGAGGCAATTCACGGCTTCATCTACGAATTGGCGGTGTACGAGAAGGAGCCCGATGCGGTCGAGGCCACGCCTGAGTCGATCAAGGCCCAGATGCAATCCGAGCGACCGCCGTTCGAGTGTGTGATCGGCGAGGTCGACGGCACCCCGATCGGCATGGCGTTGTTCTTCCAGAGCTATTCGACCTGGGAGGGCGTGCCCGGCATCTACCTCGAAGATCTCTACGTGCAGCCCGGTCATCGCGGCGGCGGCTATGGCGGCGCGTTGTTGGCCGAGTTGGCGGCCATTGCCGTCGAGCGAGGTTTCGCCCGAGTCGACTGGAGTGTGCTCGACTGGAACACGCCATCGATCGAGTTCTACGAAAGCGTCGACGCCGAGATCAGGCGCGAATGGATTCCGTGCCGGCTCACCGGCGATGCTCTCGCCATAATGGCTGCGAAAGCGTCAGCAGTATGAATTGTCCATGCGCCAGGCGCCTGGACAATTCACCGCCTCTAGAATTTGGCCTCCATGACTAGTGACAATGCTCCAGCCGCATCGAATCTGGCGATATTCGGCGACTTCGCAGCCGATGGTCAGACGTCCTATGACAATGCCGTGACTCGGTTCCGTGACAACAAGATCTTGTTGCCGACCTTCGCCCAGCTGAGCGACCCGTCGACCATTCCGGTGTCGATCCAGCAGAAGCTGGCCACAATCGACAAGGACGCTCCAGATCCAACGAACCTTTTCCGGGTGCACTGGTTCAATGAACATGCTGATGCCGCAGGCAAGAACTTCCCTGGCTTCACCAACGTGCCGACCCACGTCGAGCTGCCGTCTGAGCTCACGGGCGTCGACGCTCGCATCGTGTTGGCGTTCGGCAACCGATTCCCGATGATCCGGGCGCACAAGGTGCTGGCGGCATATTCGTGCCTGGCCGCACGGCTCGTGACCGGACGGTTCGACCCGATCAACAATCGTGCCATCTGGCCATCGACAGGCAACTATGCCCGCGGCGGTATCGCTATCTCGAAGATCATGGGATGTCGTGGCGTTGCGATCCTGCCCGAGGGCATGAGCCGTGAGCGCTTCGAATGGCTCGAACGGTGGACCACGAATCCGGCCGAAGACATCATCAAGACGTTTGGCACCGAGAGCAATGTCAAAGAGATCTACGACGCCTGCAACGAATTGTCGCTCGACCCAACAAACGTCATCCTGAACCAGTTCAGCGAGTTCTCGAATCATTTGGGTCACTACGCCGTAACTGGGCCGGCGCTCGAGACGGTGTTCAACCACGTCACCGCTGACCGCCCCGGCAAGCTGGCAGCATTCGTGTCGGCTTCGGGTTCGGCAGGCACGCTCGGTGCTGGCGACTATCTCAAGGATCAACACGG
>JBDNHG010000567.1:0-3535 GCA_041688925.1 Acidimicrobiales bacterium
AAGGCGAATGCCGATTGCAGCGATGTGTACATACCCATTGCGTCGAGGGTTCCGTTGACGCTCTGCTTCGCAAGCGTGAGCCCCATGCTCGGGCGGCGCGCGATGTGACTCGCCATGGCGAGTGTCTCGGCTTCGAGATCGGCACGGGGCACGACCTTGTTGACCATGCCATGGGAGTACGCCTCGTCGGCACTGATCGCTCGGCCGGTGAACAGCATCTCTTTGGCCAGTCGCGAGCCGGCCTCGAACGCATGCACGAAGTATTCGTGGCCGTTCACGCCGAACGCCACCACCGGATCGGAGAACGACGCATCGTCTGAACAGACGATGAGATCCATTGGCCACACCAGCATGAGACCACCGGCGATCACCTTTCCTTGCACCTGAGCGATCGTTGGCTTGGGGATATTGCGCCACCGCCAACACAGGCCGAGGTACATCTCGGCCTCCTTGGCCATGTAGCCCTCGGCCCCCTCAGCCTCGAAACAGCACCAGGTCCCCACCGGATCGATGCCGTCCATGCTGGGCCCGGCGCCCAGATCATGACCTGAGGAGAAATGTTTGCCATCCGCGGCGAGAACAATGACCTTGACCGAGTCGTCGCGAGCCGCCCGGTCAAAGGCTGCATTCAGCTCGCTGAGCATCGCGTAACTCTGCGCGTTGGCCACCTCGGGCCTGGCCAGAACGATGCGGGCGACTCCCTCGGCGGGTTCCTCGTAGCGGATCATCGTTGGTTCCCCTTGGCGACTGCTGCGGTTCGTGCGTTCAGTACGAGGTGTCTCATATTTGCCTCCTTGGTGGCATTCACGGAAGCTAGTACCGACGGGCGGCGTCAGGGCGCCTCGCTCGGCGCGAAATCCTCCCAGCGGGGCTCGCGCTCCGGATCTAACGGATCGCGATGAGCCGCTGCGGCCTCGTCGAAGACCGCTGTCGGCCGCAAGATCGAAGCCGCGAGCGCCGTGGTGAGCGGGACAGCGGCCACGAGGCCGATCGATCCACACAAGGTGCGAACGATTTCAACCGCGATGAGCTCAGAGTTCGCGACCATCACCAACGACTGGTCCGAGACAGCAAACAGCAAGAGCAACGGCATGCTGGCCCCGGCGTAGGCGAGCAGCAAGGTGTTGACCGTCGACGCAATGTGATCGCGGCCGACCCTGATGCCTGATGCAACGAGTTCGGCAGTCGCAAGATCGGGCCGTCGAGCACGAAGTTCGGCGACCGTCGCAACCTGGGTAACGGTGACATCATCGAGTGCCCCGAGCGCACCGATGATTGCACCACCAAGCAGCAGGCCACTGACGTTGAGGCCCTCAGCGATGAACGGCAAGATCAACGCCTCCTCGGTCGCAAGTCCGGTGAACTGTGCGAACTCGAAGAATGCCCAGGACAAGCCGAGCGTCAGGCCCAATGCGGCCAGGGTTCCGGCCAACGCCACGGTTGTGGTCGGCGAGAACCCATGGGTCAGGTAGAGGCTGATGAAGGCGATCGCAGATGCTGCGACGACCGCCACGAGCAGCGGGTCGTTGCCGTCGAGCACCGACGGGGCAACGAACCCGACCAACACAAACAGCGTGGCCGCCATGGCCAACAACGCGAGCAGGCCGCGAAACCGCCCAAGCGCTATCACGACAAGAGCGAACAGAGCTCCAAGCCACACCAAGGTCGAACGGCGGTCGCGATCGGCATAGAAATAGAAGTCGGTCGACGCTTCATAACCGAGCACGACCTGGTCACCGATCGAGAAGTCTGGCACCGATCGATCAAAGCGCAGATTGGCCTCAGGAAGGGTTACGGATCTGCCTAGGTCTGGGCCGTCCTTGAGGATCAACGTGATGAGCCGGCACGGCTGACGGTCGGCGCTCGTCGAGTAGCTGCACGGCTGGTCAACGACCGTCTCGATGGTGGCCGTCAACCGATCTGTCACCAGCCCGATCTCGTCGGCGTTGGCTACTGCGGCCTGTCGGCCTTCGGCAGTCGGCCACAAGGCGACGATGCCGATGCCCGTGGCCAGCCCAGCTGTGATGACGGCAGCGAGCACGATCCGCAGCGTCCTATCGCGCACCCAGACCCGCCAGCCACCGACCAAACCGTGATCATGGCTATGCGAGTGACCGCTATCAAAACCCTGAGGCTCCGCGGTCATCGGATGCCCTCGGCCATCTCGGTCCGGGCATCGCAATGACCGGGCATGGCATCGACGAGTGAGCGCAACACCAGAACACCGACGAAGATGACAACACTCGTCAGAGCCATCGTTGCTCCTGCCGCAGTGCTGTAGTGATAGCTGATCAACAGACCAACAACTACGGCGACGACCCCGTCAGCAACCGCTGCGGCCATGATGATCGGTACTCGACGAGCGAACAAGCACGCAGTGGCCGGCGGCGCCACGAGGAATGCAAAAACCAGCAGGTTGCCGACGGCCTCGAACGACGACACGATCGCGACAGCAAGCAGGGTCAGCAGCGCTGCGTTGGCCAGTCGCGGCCGCAAACCCAGTAGCTGGGCGAATGCCTCGTCGAACGTCATGACCAGAAAGGCGCGATAGAAGAGCGCTACCCCGACTACTGCGATGGCGGCAGCGATGCCCTGGCGAATTAGGTCGGCTGTGTCCACCGCGGTGATCGATCCGAATAAGAAGCGATTCAGGTCACCGGTGTACGAGCCCGCCCGACTCGACATGATGACCACGGCCAACGCGAGGAACCCCACGAACAGGATGCCGATCGAAGCGTCTTCGGGCAGCGGCGAATGTGAACGGATGGCGTTGACTCCCCCAACCATCACCAATGCAGCAACGAGCGCCCCGATGGTCGTGTTGACGCCGAGAACGAACGCGATCGCTATTCCGGGAAGCACCCCGTGGGCCAGAGCATCACCGAGAAAGCTCATCCCGCGAAGAACAACCCAGGTGCCAACCACAGAGGTCGCCACCGCTGCCAGTGACCCCGCAGCCAATGCTTTGAGCATGAAGGCGTTTGATGCAAACGGGTCGATCCACCATTCGATCGGGTCGGTGAAGAATGCCATCAGCCCAGTCCTTCGGCGATCAGCGTTGCGTTGTTGCGCAGCATGCCGAGGTAGGTGTCGGCGCCGCTGCCAGGTTCGCCGAGTGTGCCGCTGAGCAAGGTCACCACCCCGACATCACCGAGGTGCTCAGCCAAAGCGTCTGCATCGTCAGACGAGTGCTTGCTGTCAGCAAAGATCGCCGCGACTCCTTCCTCTTCGATCAGCGTCGCTAGTTGTTCGAGCTGGGCAGGGTTCGTTTCTGCCAATCCCGACGGGGCCGGAATCACAGTGCCGATCACCTCGAACCCGTATCGGTCGGCGAAGTATCCGAGCGAATCATGGCTGGTTACCAGTAGTCGTTGCTCGGCTTCGATCGGAGCCAACAGAGCCACGATGTCGGCATCGAGCATCGTGAGCTGCTGCTGATAGTCGGCGACACACTCGGTAACATCGCGAGCTGACAGGCCTGCGTGCTCGATCAGCTGCTGACCCAATTCGGGAAGTACCGCTGCGACCCGGAGTG
>JBDNHG010000568.1:0-6431 GCA_041688925.1 Acidimicrobiales bacterium
CCTATTCCCCCAATGAGGTTGCTCTCGCTTTTGGTCTGGTGTTCTTCGGGCCGGTGGGTGTCGTTGTTGACCCGCTGCCGGCGCCCGTGAGTCAACCGAGTTCGACCGGCTACAGGTGGTTTTGTCCGACGAACAAGGCTCAATTGGTTGTGTCGTTGTTGCGGGCCGAGTCGGTGTCACCTCCCGCTTTGACGTCGACGACCTGCGCCGACTGACGGCGATGACACAACAGCTAACCGTCGCTGTTGGCAAGGGCCAGCTTCATGCCCAGATCCGGCACGACGCGACCCACGATCGCCTGACCGGACTCGTAAATCGCGGGTTCTTCGAAACCTGGGTCAACGAAGCCTTGTCGCTACCCGAAGCCCAGGGTTGTGTCTTGTTCGTCGACCTTGATCGGTTCAAAGAGATCAATGACGCGTTTGGTCACCACGCTGGCGATCGGTTGTTGCAGGCTGTAGCAGCACGGCTGCAGCTCGCTGGACCAATCGATGGGCTCGTCTCGCGTTTCGGTGGTGACGAGTTCGCCATGTTCGCCCCAAATCTGGCCCTCGATCAAGCAAGCAAGCGAGCTTGCGGCGCGAGTTGCGCTCTCGCTTGAAGAACCATTCGAGCTTGAGCAGGCGTTGGTTGTCATTTCCCCCAGCATCGGGATTGTGGACGGCCCAACCCATGGCGAGGATGCAGAGATCTTGTTGCGGCGAGCCGACATAGCGATGTACGAGGCAAAAAAGCGACCAACGCGATCGGCGATCTATCACGATGATTTGGAAGCCGCTGATTCCGAGCGGTTAAAGGTGCTCGTTGATCTGCGCTCAGCAATTGTTGACGACCAGATCGAAGTGCACTTCCAGCCAAAGATCGATATGCGTAGCGGCAAAGTTGTCGGTGCCGAAGCCCTCGCCCGATGGGAGCACCCGGAATATGGCGCAATGGATCCGGCCTTTTTTGTGGCACTTGCCGAAGCAGCCGGGCTCATCGACGCATTGACAGATCGAGTGCTTGCACGGGCTCTGCAGGCCGCTACCCAATGGCAGCGGCGAGGTTGGGACATCAACATCGCGGTCAACATCTCAGCTCGCAGCTTGCTCGATGGAGCATTGGTGCAAATGGTAGAAGCGAGCTTGGCAGCGACTCATCTTGAGGCGTCGCGGCTCACGCTCGAAATCACCGAAAGCACGATGATGTCGGACCCAGAGCGGATGCCCAGCATGCTGCGCAGCCTCACATCACTTGGGGTGACCATCTCGGTCGATGACTTCGGGACTGGCTATTCCTCGCTGCGATCGCTCGGCCACCTGCCCGTGTCAGAACTCAAGATCGACAGAAGCTTTGTGATGGCGATGGACACCAGTGAAATCGATGCAATCATCGTGCGATCAACGATCGATCTGGCCCACAACCTTGGGTTACTGGATCGATTCAATCACTGGTACCACGCACGACAAGAAACCGACGACATGCCTGTTGACGAAACGTGGCATGCGATCGTCTCGGTCGGGTCGGAGCTGTCCTCGTAGCGCTCTGCGACGCCCCAGATGTGCCAAGATCATTTCCATTCTGATCACGAACGAAGGGCACCTATCGTGAGAGTCGATATAACACCGCTCCCTGACCAGCCACTGGGTGCTCTCGTGCAGGGCTGGAGGCCCGACGAGGTCCTCGACGACGCAACCCGAGACGCCGTCAAGCAAGGGCTGGTCGACCACCTGGTCTTGGTGTTCCGGGGTCATACTCAGCCAACCGACGACGAATTGGTTCAGTTCGCCGAATCGTTCGGACCGCTCATCGCCGGATCCGAGTGGTTCCGCGACGTCGGCGACAGCCCCGAGATCCTTCCGGTAACCAACGCTGTCGGTGAAGACGGCATCCCCCTTGGTACCGGTGGTTCGGGTCCCTTGGAGTGGCACGCCGACTACTCCTATGTGCCGAACCCCGGCAAGGAGAGCTTCCTCAACGCCGTCACGCTGCCACCCGATGGCCCGTGCACCTTTTTCTGTGACCAGTACGACGCCCTGGCCACGCTGCCCGACGAGCGGGTGGAGCAGCTGCGTGGCTTGCGGGCCCACCACAGTCTCACCGAACATGTCCAGCGAGGCACCGACGGCAACGGGGACGAGTTGGACAGCTCAGGCTTCGACAAAAAGCGACGACGCGACGAGGAACTCGGAATCGAGCGCCCTCCTATCCCCGAGGCCGAGCACCCTGTGGTCTTGCGCCACCCCGAGTCGGGCCGCGAGATCCTGTACACAAGTAGAGGTCTGACCCGGCGCATCCTTGGCATGACCCGAGACGAAAGCAACGCCCTTCTCAAAGAGTTACACCTGCACTCGACAAAGAGCGAGCGGGTCTACGCCCACCACTGGCAGGCGGGCGATCTTGTCGTCTTCGATACGCTCGGCGCGCTTCATCGCCGTGACGCTTGGGATCCGAAAGGCACCAGAGTGATGCGCCAACTCAGCACCAGCTGCTGAGCATGGTTGGCATCGCCACGTAGAACGGCCGGTTCCGGCCAACTAGGTTCGTCGCATGGCTGATGCACGACGACGGTTCCGAGATGCTGTGACTGGCCCCGACCCGGTGATTGCTCCGTTATGTCTCGATCCGCTCTCAGCGCGACTGATCGAAGAGGCAGGCCTTGGCGCTGGCTACTTGAGCGGTGGAGCCCTTGGTTTTCAGTACGCAGTCGGTGAAGCCCTACTGAGCTTCACCGAGATCGCCGATGTGGCTCGCCGCATCACAGCGCGATCTGACCTCCCACTCATTGTCGATGGTGGCGTCGGCTTCGGCGACCCAGTGCACACTGCCCGGGCGACAGCGTTATTCGAGGCCACCGGAGCGGTCGCGGTCGAATACGAGGATCAGGTCGCCCCCAAACGTTTGCACCACCACATTGGCGTCGAACATCTCGTGGCACCCGAGGAGATGGCGGCCAAGATTGCCGCCGCCGCCGATAGTCGAAACGACGCGGACTTCCTGATCATCGCCCGAACCGGTGGCTTCCGCCACGAGGGCTTCGACGCCGGGATCGCCCGACTCGAGGCGTATCGCGACGCGGGCGCCGACATCCTTATGGCGTTCTGCAAGGAAGACGAGTTGGCCAGCGTCGGGTCACACTTCGACGTCCCATTGGCAACGATCACTGGCCTCGACCATCACACACCGAGCGAATGGCAATCACTCGGCTGGAATCTGATCATCGACGCGTTCACGAGCCAAGCGCTCGCTATCACCCATACCCGGCTCGCCTACGCCCAGTTCGCGTCCGAGGGCACAACCGGCGTCACGATCGACGGCATGGGGTTGCATCGAGAACTCGTCGAACTGTGCGGCCTCGAACCATTCCTGGACATCGAACGGGCCACCACCGAACGCCCCGAAACTTGATTGTCGGGATCTTCGGCACCAGGTTTCCGAAGACGATCAAACTGCACAAAAGGAAAGAGGCCCAAGTGACGGCACTAGAAGATCTCGAAGCACGTGTTCGAAATCTCGAGGACATCGAGGCGATCAAGGTGGTCAAGGCTCGGTACTGCGCGTACTGCGATGCCGGATATGACCCCGATGGCATCGCAGCATTGTTCACCGACGATGGAGTCTGGGACGGAGGCCGAACGTTCGGGCGCCGTGAAGGCAAGGCTGCAATTCACCGCCACTTCGAGGCCGCTGCGCAGCGCATCTCCATAGCCAGGCACCAGGTCATGAATCCAATCATCGAAGTCGATCGTGACGAGGCCACCGCAGAGTGGCTCCTGTTCCAGCCATGCACCATCCCCGCAACAGATAACGAGCCTGCCCAGGCTCTATGGCTCGCAGCCACGTACCACGATCGGTACCGCCGGGTGGCTGACGAGTGGTTGGTGTCGGAAATGGTCATCGACGTAGCCTTCTTCACCCCATACGAACAGGGATGGGCCAACCAGCAGTACCTGCCAGGACGAGAGCCATAGGGCGGCACATGAAACCGCACCGGCATCGAGCACCGCACTAGGTGGCTGGGGCGACGCTCGCCGTAATCGAACTTGGTTCGATTGACGCGAACGACCTCTATGGGGACGATCGTGGCACGCATTTCACCGTTCGAGGAGTGCACTATGACCTGGCAGCTACTGAGTGGCGGTCATATTTTGCCGTTGCACGACGCCACGACAAGTCACGAAGCACTGGTCATCGACGATGCCGGACGCGTCGCCGGGGTCGGATCGCATACTGACATGTCAGTGCTTGCCGGCGATGCTGCGGACGCCGTGGACCTCGATGGAGCCACGGTAATTCCAGGCCTCATCGACACACACCCTCATGTGCTGCACTTTGGCGCACGCGAACGGGCGGTACTCGACATCACCGACTGCCAAAACCACGACGAGATCGTGGAACGAATTCGCCAGCGCGCTGCCACTACCCCATCCAGCGAGTGGATCGTGACGACACCCGTCGGTGAACCCCACTACTTCGTCCGGCGCTCATACCGCGATCTCGATCGGCACGATCGCTCCCAGCAACTGGGCGGACCTGGCAATTATCGATCGGGACCCATTGAGCTGTACCCGCGATGAGTTGCTACAGACGAAGGTGATCCGCACCATCCTCGGAGGGGAAACTGTGTTCGCTATGTGAGGTGCAACGGTTGGGTGTTGGCCCGTTACCACGAAAACTTCTGAGCGTTCGACAAACCCAGAGGCATGATTCGACCCGATACCACCAAGGGACCAACGGCCCTCCCGGTCGTGACGCTGGTTGAGTTCGCAACCGGTCAGGACAGCTATCTCAACCCCGCGTCGCAGATTACTCTCGACAACGTCGAGTTTCAAGACAGCTTCGGTGGAGAGACCGTCATCTTGTTGTTCTCGGGCACAGACGGCGCCGATGTTGCGGCTCTGATCGAGGGCAGCAACCTCGACACGCTCAACACCGTGAGCGAACAGCTACGTCAGGTCGACAACGTCGGTTCGGTGATCACGCCACCCGTGTCGATCGCGTTCAGCGATGCGCTCTTGAAGGGTGCAGGCCGAGCGGCGTTGATCAGCGCGGCCGCCCGAGACACCGAGGGTGCACAAGCCCGAGGCGCAGACATTTCCCTGAGCCTGGCCAGGCTGGGTGCCGTCGAGCCCGAAGACCAGGTACTCGGCAATCCCGACTGGAACGACCTGCTGATCTTCGGTAACGACAACTTCGAGTTGGTCGACGGACAGGTTGTCGCTCCCGCTGACGCCGACCGAGTGATCAGGAAGTCGCTCGCCGGTACCTTCCCCAATCAAGACGTTCGTCCGGTGAACTCGACCGCTGTCGGCGGCGTCGTACTCGAGGGGAACCTGGATCTCGACTCACAGTCGGCAGCGACAGAGGAAATCCTGTCCATCCTCGAAACCGTCGAGCTCGACGGTTTCGATCTCACCGTCACCGGGTCGCCGGTCTACCTGAAAGAGATCAACGATTATCTGAAGGGCGGCATGCTGACGCTGGGAGCGATCGCTCTGGGTGTGATGGCTCTGGTGCTTGCGCTGTTGTTCCGAGTTCGGTGGCGGCTGCTGCCACTTCTCGCCGTGTTTGTTGGGGTCATCTGGACGTTCTCGATCGTGGGTTTGGTCGGCATCGACTTGTCGTTGGTAACGATCTCTGGCCTTCCGATCTTGATTGGGCTCGGCATTGACTTTGCGATTCAGATCCAGAACCGCATCGAGGAAGAGGTGGTGCTCGACCACGACAAACATCCGGTCGCAGAGACACTTTCCAACCTGGCGCCGCCGCTGATCGTCGCCGCCCTGGCCGGGATAGTTGCGTTCCTTGCTCTGCAGCTGTCAAAGGTGCCGATGATCCGCGACTTCGGCGTGCTGTTGATGATCGGCGTCGCCGTGTTGGTAACGCTCGGCATCACGTTGACCGCGACTGCGCTCGGGGTCAGCAAGCGGAGCGCCCCGACGGAGAAGCGCGGCAACTCGCTGGTCGAGCGGATCGTCGTCAAACTTGGTGGGCTTCCCACCAAGGCCGGGATTGCGCTGGTCTTTCTGTCGCTGTTCCTTTTCGCCGGCGGCATTCTTGTCGAGGGCCGCACCAAGATCGAATCAGATCCGGTCAAGTGGATCGACCAAGGCAGCGAGGTCGTCGCCGACATCGGGCGACTCGAAGACGAAACCGGCTTCGCCACCACCCTGGGCGTACTCGTGAAGGCCAACAACGTCTATGACCAGGACGTGATCGACCTGATCCACGAGTTCACGATCGCAGCCGAGGGCCGCGATGACGGCGCCGTTGTTGCCTCATCGAGTTTGGTCAATACCTTGGCCAAGATCATCGCGATCGACGGCGCGACCGTGATCGCTCCGACGTCGGAGGACATCGCCAACTCGGCCGAGCTCATGCCGCCCGACATTGCACGAGCCCTGGTCTCGCCAGATCGGACCGCTGCGCAGATCAATCTGCGGCTGGCACCG
>JBDNHG010000569.1:0-10698 GCA_041688925.1 Acidimicrobiales bacterium
CAACTCGGTTAGTGAGCGCAGCGAACGGCGTCATCGGTCGATGTCTCCCAGGATGAAGTAGAGCGAAGCCAAGATCGTGGCGATATCGGGCACGTAGACGCCCTTGAGAAGCCATGGCGTGATCGACATGTTCGAGAACGACGCAGTACGAATTTTCACCCGGAACGGCGTGAGTTCACCCTTGCTGATCACGTAGTAACCCATGACACCGAGCGGGTTTTCGGTCTGTACATAGGCTTCGCCTGCCGGCACCTTGATGATGCGGGGCACTTTGGCCATGATTGGGCCGCTGGGCAGGCCGTCCAGAATTTGATCGACCATTTTCGTCGATTCGCGTACTTCTTGCATGCGAACCCAGAAACGTGAGAACGAGTCGCCGTCGGGGTGAGTCCAGACTTTCCAGTCGAGGTCTTTCCATGCCAGCGGTGAAGGGTTGTCGCGGCGAAGGTCCCAGTCGACGCCAGAAGCACGTAGATTCGCGCCGCTCATGCCATAGGCCTTGCCAACCTCAGGCGGGATGATGCCCACGCTGCGGCACCGGAGCTGAAAGATTTCGTTGCCGGTGATCAGATCGTCGATCTCGTCGCAGAAGTTGCGAACCCGTTCCATGGCCGACTTGGTTTCTTTGATCCAGCCAGCCGGCAGGTCGTCTTTGACGCCGCCGATGCGATTGAAGTTGGGATGGAACCGGCCACCGGTGACGCTCTCGATCTGGTCGAGCACGAACTCACGGTCACGCATGGCGTAAAACAGCGGCGTGACGGCACCGAGCTGCACCGGCATGTCGCCAAGGAACAGCATGATGTTGGCGATGCGGCCCATCTCGAACAACGCGGTGCGGATGTATTGCGCACGGGGCGGGGCTTCGACGCCCATGAGTTCTTCGGCTGCCAGGATGAACGGCACTTCGTTGGCGAAGCTGCCCACCCAATCGATGCGGTTGATCAGCGTGGTGACCTGGGGATAGGTGCGCACCTCGGTGAGCTTTTCGTACCCACGGTGCATGTACCCCATGATGGGTTCGGCCTCGAGCACCTGTTCGCCATCGAGGCGAGCCACAATACGCAATGTGCCGTGCGTGGCGGGGTGCTGAGGCCCGATGTTGAGGGTCATGCCCTCGGTTTCGAGCTCGATGTTCACCCGAGCATCGGCAGCTTGCGCAGCTATATAACGAAGCTGGTCGTTGTCGGAGAGATCGGCGTCGGCGGTGAAGTCAGTGGTCATTCGCTCACCTCGTCGGCTTCTGCGTCTGCCGCGTCGTCATCGTCGCCGGGCATGGCCTCGACATCAACGATTCCGGGCCACGGCTTGACGCGGCGAGCAACAAGTGGAAAGTCCTTGCGCAGCGGGTTTCCCTCGAAGTTCGTGGGCAGATACAACGCCCGCAAGTCGGGGTGACCCACAACGTCGATGCCGAACATTTCGCTCATTTCACGCTCGTGCCACGATGCGCCCGCATAGACGGGGATGAGCGTGTCGATCGACGGCGAGTCGACCGCGAGATCGGCCTTGATCGTGCAGCCGATGCGTTCGTCGGTCGAGTAGACCCGCATGAATGCTTGAAATCGGGTGTCGCCGCCGGCCACACCGGTGATGATCGGTGCGGCTTCATCTTGTTCACGGCCGGCTGCGGGCCAGTCTTGTTCGGCGTCCATTTCACGCCCGAACGGCGAGATCATCCAGTCGATCGCCGAGATGAAGTCGAGCCAGGTCATGCCAAGGCGATCGCGGGCGTACGTGGCTGCGTCTACCCAGGAGGTGGCGGCGATGCGGATCGTGAGGTCACGGCCGGGAACGATGTACTGCTCGAGGAAACCGTCGCCGAGATGATCAGCGAATGCCTTGGCGATGGCCTCGCGGGTTGGATCGGTGGCAACCTCTTCTTGAACGTCTACCTCTTCAGGGGACGGGGCAGTGGTGCTCATTCGATTTCACCTCCGCCGACGACGATGTATTCGCGATCGTTGCCCTTCCAGCGCTCGGCTGGGTCTTCGTTGTGGATCATCTCTTGCAACAAGACGATGCCTTCGAGCAATGCTTCGGGCCGTGGCGGGCACCCAGGCACATAGACATCGACGGGCACGATCTGATCGACGCCCTTGGTGACCGAGTAGCTGTCCCAGTAGGGGCCACCGCAGTTGGCGCATGCACCCATCGAGATGACGTACTTAGGGTCGGGCATCTGCTCGTAGAGCCGAAGGATGGCCGGAGCCATCTTGTCGGTCACGGTGCCGGACACGATCAGAAGATCGGCTTGGCGAGGACTGGCGGGGAACGGAATGACACCGAGGCGCATTGCGTCGTAACGAGGGCTGCCGATCGCAGCGGCCATCTCGAGTGCGCAGCACGCGAGACCCCACTGGTACATCCACAGGCTGTATTTGCGGCTGATGTTGAGCAGCTTCGTGATCGACTTCGGCATCTTGCCGCTCTCTACAAGACCCATTAGCTGTGTCCCTTCGCAATCGCACGTTCGCTGCGCTCGGCGTGCTCTGCGGATTGTCGCACGGGCAGCAATTCATTAGGAGAAAATGGTGAGGTACGAACGAGCATCACGCGAGCGAGGGACGAGCCGCTGCACTGCGCGGTTCTAAGGGTCCAACGAAGGTCGGCCCGAGAGGAGTGGTGCATTAGAGCCATCGAAGTACTCCCTTGCGCCATGCATAGAGCAGGCCGAGCAGCAGAATGAAGATGAAGATCGCCATTTCGACGAGCCCGAATGTGCCGTAGGCCTCGAGGCGGGTTGCCCAGGGGAAGATGAATACGGCTTCGACGTCAAACATCACGAAGGGCAGGGCAAAGACGTAATACCGGATGTTCGACTGGCCCCAGCCGGTGCCGACCGGATCGACGCCGGATTCGTAGTTAATGTACTTCTGCGCCTGTGGGCGCGTCGGACGAAGCAAGGAACTAATACCGAGCAGAGCGGACACCAGGGCTACGGCGAGCAACCCGAAGATGCCGACTGTCAGATAACTGCGCAGGAAGTCGGACACGGGTCCCGAGCCTAACCCTACGCGCTAGGCCATCCAAGCTTCTCCGCGCATTAGATGGTGGCTTTTTTGCGCACGTCTCACGACGATGTCGCAGTGGGCACGACGGACTACCGATATCGCTTGTGATTTTTTGCGCAACCATGGCCCTGTCGAGCCATCATCGCTGCATCAAATGTCAGGAATCGTCTCGCTCGACGAGGGTGGTCACGGGCAGGTGGAACGCCCGCTCGATGCGGCTTGGAAGGTCGAGTTTCAGCCACCGTGAAATACCTGCCGGCAGCACCGACACCACGATTTCATCGAAACTGGAACGCCCCATCACCACTCGAGTAGCCGTCACGGGGTCGCTGAGCACGACCTCGCCAGTTACCGAGTCTGCGATTTCGCCTAGTGCGTGGCGAAACGACGCCAGGCGCCGTTCGCCCTCTTCCAATGATGCGTGGCGCGATTCGAGAACCATCGTGTGAGCTGCCGGGCCAATCAAGCCCGTCGCAGGATCGGCATGTAGCACCGACGGCGCAGTCTGCGGGACGACGACGTGAAACTCGGCACGATGATCTGAACTTTTTGCCGCGACCCAACTGACGAGTTCGGTATTTGCCAACGTCTGATTGGCGACGATCAGATAGCGGCGCACTTGGATTGGCAGTCCGGCGCTGTCGCTGCGGTTTCGATCGACCTGAAATTCAATTTCGAGCTTGATTCGGTAAATCAGCAGCCCGTCGTTGACCAGCAGATCGCGTTCGATCACTTTCGCGAAGGTCAATTCTCGAATCGACTTGGCGGCTTCGGCAACGGCAGTTCTTGCTGCGGCTTCCCACGACTTGTCGGACGCAGCGACGATGTGGATGACCTTGTCGATCCGCGCGGCAGTCGACAACATGGTCACTCGCCTGATTCGTGCTTGAACGAGAGGCGGATCTTTGTTCTGTAGAGCATGACCTCGCTGGCCTCGATCAACAGATCTTGTTCAACAACCGCGGCAACTCGAAGGTCGCGCAGCGTCTTGGAGGCCTCAGATACAGCCGCAGCCGCAGCCTTTTCCCATGACTCATCGCTCGTTCCGATCAATTCGATGACGTTGTACACGCTGTCCATGGCGGTTCTCCCCGACGGCACGTTTGCGACGACGCTTGACGTCCGTGCTGAGCCCTGACCATAGAGTACCGCGACCCCAGGTGTGTGGTCGGTCACACCAAAAAGGGGTACGTCGAGTCATCGAGTGCTGAAGCGTCGCCCATACTGGGTCAATGTCCATCGCACGAGCGAGTAGCCACTATCGACCTCCAGCACAGGGCGGGCGATCAGCGCGTCCGATAGCAGCGCGACACCTTTCGGTTGTCGTTGCACTCGCCGTAGTACTGGTGGCGTTGTTGACCGGATGCGGCTCAGACAGTGCGCCGGAGGCTGTTGGCATCGACGTCGCGTCGACAGCCACGCCACCCCCCACGGTCGAAGCAGATCCGGCTGCCACCACTCAGCCGGTAGCAACAACGGCCGCTACCTCAGCGCCAGGGGCGACAGCCGAAGCATCGCCGGCTCCGGTGCTCTCCCCTACTGCTGTGCCCACGCCGGCCGACGATGACTTCCCCGGATGGCTTCGCGTCAACGGCTTTGGCCCTGTCGACTTCGGATCAGACCTCGTCGCCGCACAAGAATTGATCGCACCACGTTTCGGTGCCCCAGACGAAATCGTCGACAACCCCGACTGTGGTCTCACGATCGCCGGCTGGGATGACTTTTCGATCGCCTTCGCAGCCGACCGACTCGTGGGCTGGTTCTACAGCTCATCGACACCCGCGCTCGAAAGCCCGAGCGGCGTGACTCCAGGCACCACGACGGCTGATCTCCGCGAGATCTATGCAGGCGTCGACATCAGCGAGACGACGCTCGGAACCGAGTTCTTCTTCGAGGTGCCCGCCGGGTTCATCGGCGGGTTCTTCACCCCGGACGGCCAGCAAGTGAGCGAGCTGTACGCCGGGCAGAACTGCTTCTTCCGCTAGCGGGCCGCACCGGCAGCCAACCGCTGCGGTGGCCTCGCTGTTCCAACGGCGACACGACTACAACCTGCGGCAAACATCCCGTCTAACGTCGGCGTGTCGGCTCGACCAAGAAATCGGGGACCGTTATGCCGTTGTCACACATCAAGGTTCTCGACCTGACCTTGGCCCGAGCGGGTCCAACAGCGGTGCGCCAGTTCGCCGACTGGGGTGCCGATGTCGTCCGCATCGAACCGCCGACCGTCGGCAATGACCCGACCGGCGACAACCGCCACGGCTCCGACTTCCAAAACCTGCACCGCAACAAGCGGGCACTGACCATCGATCTGAAAACAGTCGAGGGGCTTTCCCTCTTCATGGACCTCGCCCGAGATGCCGATGTCATCATCGAGAACATGCGAGCCGACGTCAAGTTCCGCTTGGGCGTCGACTATGAAGCCGTGCGTGCCGTGAATCCTCGCATCGTCTACGGCTCGATCTCAGGCTTCGGGCAAGACGGCCCCTATGCCGATCGACCCGGTGTCGACCAGATCGCACAAGGGTTGGGCGGCCTGATGTCGGTCACTGGTATCGAGGGTCAGGGCCCCGTCCGCGTCGGTATTCCCATCTCTGATCTCACGGCCGGCATGTACTTGGCGATGGGTTGTTTCATCGCTCTGATCGAACGCGAAACGTCCGGCGTCGGCCAGTGGGTCAGCACCTCGCTGCTCGAATCCCAGATCGCCATGCTCGACTTCCAAGCGTCGCGTTGGACGATGGATGGCGAAGTTCCACAGCAGGCCGGCAATCATCATCCGACGCTGCTTCCGATGGGGGCATTTCCAACCGCCGATGGACACGTCAACCTGGCGGCGCCGAACTCGCATCGCTTCGGGCAGTTGTGCAACGCACTGGACATTCCCGCTCTGGCCGACGAGCCCGCCTACGCGACCAGCGCCGACCGCTCGACGAATCGAGACGCACTCAACGCAGCCATCGCCGAACAGACCGCGTTACAGCCAACAGCTCACTGGGTCGAGGTGCTCAACAAGGTCGGCATTCCGTGTGGTCCGATCTACTCGATCGACCAAACCTTTGCCGACCCGCAGGTGCAGCACTTGGGCATGGCGGTGCCGGTCGACCACGCTCAGCTTGGTCAGATCGACATCGTGCGCCACGCTGTAAACCTGAGCCGTACACCGCATCGGGTGCGAACCCCCGCCCCCGACCGTGGCGAACACACCGACCAGCTACTCCGCGAAGCCGGTCTCAATAACGACCAGATCGCTGCGTTGCGCGATGCCGGTGCCATCTAGCCCCACCCTGAGGACACAATGAAACTCGAACTCGACACACCGTTCATGGAGGCGAGCATCGCCGACGGCGTCGGCTGGATGACATTCAACAATCCCGACCGCCGTAACGCCATGAAGCTCGAGATGAACCATGCGGTCGTGCACATCCTCGAAACGTTCGAGGCTTCTGACGACGTCAGGGTGGTCGTCATGCGCGGCGCCGGCGACCAGGCGTTCGTATCGGGGGCCGATATCTCCGAATTCGACCAGCACCGCTCGACGCCCGAAGGACGCGACAATTTCGCCAAAGCCTGGGCCAGCGCCGACCGAGCATTTACCGACCTCCAGAAGCCGCTCATTGCCATGATCCGTGGCTTCTGCATCGGCGGAGGGCTCGCCACCGCGCTGCAATCTGACCTGCGCATCTGCGCTCATGATTCACAGTTCGGTATTCCCGCTGCCCGTCTGGGGTTGGGTTATGGGTTCGGGGGCATCAAGAAGCTCACCCACATCGTGGGGCCGACCATGGCCGCCGAAATCATGCTCACTGCCCGCAAGTTCACTGCCGACCAGGCGTTGGCGATGGGGCTGGTCAATCGAGTGGTGCCCGCCGACCAGGTGCTCGAGGCCGTCACCGAGTTGGCGGCCACGATCGCCGCCAATGCCCCACTGACGGTGCGAGCGGCCAAGGCAGCGGTCAAAGAAACGTTCAAGGACCCCGACCGACAAGACCACGAACACATCGACGCCTTGGTCGAGGCGTGTTTCCTCAGCGACGATTACGAAGAAGGACGCACGGCATTCATGCAAAAACGCGTCCCCGATTTCAAGGGAAAGTAGACAAGATGGATCTCGAACTAGCAGGCAAACGGGTACTGGTCACCGGCGGCAGCCGCGGCATCGGACGCGCTATCACCAAATCGCTTCTCGACGAGGGTGCCCGGGTCGCGATCTGCGCTCGAGGCGAGGCCGACCTGGCCGCATCGGCCGCCGAACTGAGCGAATTCGGCGAGGTGCACTATCGCACGGCCGACATCGGCGTCACCGGCGAACCAGCCGCCCTGGTCGAATGGGCAGCCGAGACCTTGGGTGGCCTCGACATTTTGGTATCGAACGTGTCGGCCATGGCCGGGCCCGACTGGGCGGCCTCGTGTGCTGTCGATCTGATCGGCACCGACGAGTTGATCCGTGCCGCACTTGGCGTCATGGAAGACCACGACGGCGCCAACATCATCTGCATTGGCTCACGTGCAGCCAGCACAGGGGCCGCCAGAATTCCCGCGTACGCCGCGGTGAAAGCCGCAACAGTCAGCATGGTCAAGTCGTTGGCCATCGAGGTCGCTCGGCGCGGCATTCGAGCCAACGTCGTGTCACCCGGCGACATCATCTTCCCCGGCGGCAGCTGGGACAAGGTGCGTGAAGAAGACGGCAAACTCTGGAACGCCATCGTGCGCGACAACCCGTTCCGCCGTCTGGGTAACCCCGAAGAGATCGGCGATGTCGTCGCCTTTGTCGCCAGCAACCGTGCCAGCTTCATGACCGGATCGAACGTGCTCGTCGACGGCGGCGCCACCAACGGCATCCAAATCTAGGGAAGTCCGGATTCGACCTGGGGGCCTCATCCTGTCCGAGCTGAAGAGTTCACCTTCCCGGGGACTTTTCCTCGGCACCCCGCTCAGTCAGACAACGAAGGAAAATATATATATATGAAAGTTCAAGATCGAGTTTGTGTCGTCACTGGCGGCGGCAGTGGTATCGGCAAGGCGCTGTGTGAGCGCTTCACGGCCGACGGCGCCCACCAAGTAATCGTGGTCGACCGAGATGCGGACAATGCCCGGGCGGTCGCCACTGCGATCGGCGGACAAGCCGAGGTCGTCGATGTGGGCAACGAAGCCGAGATCACGGCGATGCTCGAACGCGTCGAAGCCAACCACGGCCCCATCGACCTGTTGTGCAACAACGCCGGCATCGCGTCGGGCGGCGATCCGCTCACGACCCCGATCGAGGAATGGCAGCGCCAATGGGACATCAATGTGATGAGCCATGTCTTTGCCGTACGAGCCGTGCTTCCGTCGATGCTCGCCCGAGGCGAAGGCCACATCCTGCACACCGCATCGATGGCCGGCATCTTGACCAGCCATGGCAACGCCCCCTACGCCACCAGCAAACATGCCGTCATCGGCCTGGCCGAATGGATGTCGGTCACCTATCACGACAAGGGCATCCACACCTACCTGTTGGCCCCACTCGGGGTGCGCACGCCGATGCTGCCCGATGCCGACAGCGAATGGGCGCGCACTGCCGCTGGCCCACTCAAAGAGCCCGAAGAGGTCGCACAGCAGGTCACCGATGCCTTCGCCCAAGGGCGTTTCCTGATCCTGACCGACGAAATCGCACAGACCTGGATGGAGTTCAAGACCAACGACTCTGAGAAGTGGCTGACCGGCATGCGCAAGATGCAAGCGCGCATCGAAGCCGCTGACTAGCAACCCGGCTAGCTACGCACCAGAACCGAGCCAGCGACCGCAGTCACACCTCGCTCTGAAAGATCACCGGCTGGCTGCGTTGACGGCAATGGCCACCACTTCCGATGTTGACGACGACGAACGGTTTTCGCTGATAGGACGAGAGCTGCGCTCCCTCCGTGAGCCATTCCGGCTGCTGATAGCGGCGCGCAAACTGCACCATGCTCCGCGGGGAACCGCGGGGATCATGGTGCTGCCTGGTTTCACGACCAGTGAACGGGTCATGATCCCACTACGCGCCTTTCTGCGGCATCGCGGCCACCGTGTTTGGGGCTGGGACCTCGGCGTCAATCGAGGCGAGGTCGACCAAAACCTTCCCCGCGTCATTGCCCAGATCGAGCGTCGGATCGCCGAGAACGACGGTCGACCACTCGTGCTCGTCGGATGGAGCCTGGGCGGGGTATTCGCACGCGAAGTCGCCCGGACCCGGCCAGAACTCGTGGCCCAAGTGATCACGCTGGCATCTCCCGCCACCAGCTATAGCCGCGCCGCTGGTGACCCTGACGCCACACGCATTCAGCGGATGATCACGGCGTTCTATTCAAAACGCGACGGGGTAGTCGTCTGGCAGGGATGCATCGACGTGCTCAACCCCGACGTCACGATGATCGAGGTCGAGTCGAGCCATGTGGGCATGACCCTCGACCCCACCGTCTGGCTCGACATCGCCGACCGTCTGGCCGACTGAGCGAATAGTGCCGTCCTCTGGGCACGTCACTCTTCGGTTCGCCACTCGAGCACGGCGAACGCGCCGAGCCCAGTGGGGTCGGTCAACGCCTCGGCTTCGTTGACAGCACTTCGGGCGACCATTGCTTCGAGGTCGCCAATATGGCTGCGCTCATGCCAGAGCTTCCGGGCTGCGTCGAGCCGTGCGGCGACGCCATGACGCTCTAACCATTCCGCCTGGGTGCAGTGATCTGCTGGGGGCGGCAACTGGTCGAGCGGCACGTCGTGGGTGATGTCGCACCGACCCATATGGGCCAGTGGATCGCTGCCGCGAGTGTGTCCGACATAGGTGCGCAACCACCCAGATTGACCTCGATCGGCGAGCTCGGCGGTCGTCGCTCCGTAGTCGAACATCAGCACGCGGTCGGCGTGCCTTTGGGCATGATCGATCCAGTCGGCGGCGACTGCTGCAACCGGCACGGTCATGCCTACCGATGCGTTTGGCACGAGCTTGGCGAGATGGTCGAGGGCAGACGAAACGGGGCCGGCCGCGAGGCACAGCGCTGACCCATCGACGGCAACACGCACCGGGGCCCAGCCGTGGCCTGTCTGTTGGGCAATGCCGAAGGCCAAATTGTCGAGCAACTCGTTTGCCAGGATCACGTGTTGGTGTTCTTGTGGCAACGCAGCGTCAGACCGCCAGGCCGACGACGGCAACGACTGGTGACCACGCCGCATTTCTTCTGAGCGTTCGACCAGGGTGTAGATCAGCGCATCGAAACACTGCGGCGCCGCCCGATTGATGCCCCGAAACAACGTGCCCACCCCGGCGCCGACCTCGGCGACTCGAAACTCGGCTGGCTCGCCGGCATCGTGCCACGCATGATCGAGCCAGTCACCAATGATCGCAGCAAACAGTGGCCCGACCTCGACGCTGGTGACAAAGTCGCCACCCCGGCCACCCGCCTGCCCGTGCACCGCATAGAAGCCGTGATCGCTGTCGTAGAGCGCATGCTCGACGAAGTCCTCGAACGGCATCGGCCCACTGGCGCTGATCTCAGCGATCAATCGTGCTTCAAGCTCGTTCGACACCGTCACAGTGTGCACGACGCGGCCTCAAGCGAATTGTCCATGCGCCAGGCGCCAGGACAATTCGTTGCAGCCCGGTGGTCAGCCTGCGGCGGTTTCTTCTACCAGTAGCGGGATGGCGTCGCCGACGAGGTTGACGAGCAGGTCG